>JAKLIE010000115.1 GCA_022709775.1 Pseudomonadota bacterium | reverse complement strand
GTGGCGTCCGCGCTGCAGGTCCCGGCATCGGCCTCCGCGCAGACGTGGCCGGCGAAGCCGATCAAGCTCGTCGTCGGCTTCGCCCCGGGAGGCGTCGCCGACGTCACCGCGCGCGTCGTCGCGCAGAAGCTCGCCGAGCAGCTGGGCCAGCAGGTCGTCGTCGACAATCGCCCGAGCGCGGGCGGCATCGTCGCGGCCGAGGCGGTGGCGAAGTCCGTGCCCGACGGCTACACGCTGCTCCTGATGTCGAACGGCAACGCGGTTTCCGCGTCCCTGTTCAAGTCGCTGCCGTTCGACACGCTCGCCGATTTCGCGCCGGTGTCGACGCTGGGGTTCTTCGACGTCGCGGTCGTGGCGGGTGCGGACGCGAAGATCGACTCGATGAAGGCGCTCATGGCCTACGCGAAGGCGAATCCCGGCAAGCTCAACATCGGCACGATCAACGTCGGAAGCACGCAGCACCTGTCCGCCGAGCTCTTCCGGTCGATGGCCGGCTTCGACGCTACGGTGGTGCCGTACAAGGGCAGCCCGGCGGTGATCACGGCGCTCCGGGCGAACGACGTGCAGATCGCCTTCGAGATGCTCGCGCCGGTCGTGCCGCAGGCGAAGAGCGGGGCGGTGCGCATCCTCGCGGTGTCTTCCGAGCGGCGCAACCCGGCGTTCCCCGACGTGCCGACCGTCGCGGAGAGCGGCGTTCCCGGCTACGCGGCGTCGTCGTGGAACGCGATCGCCGCACCGGCGAAGACGCCCGCCGCGATCGTCGATCGACTGAACGCCGAGATCCGGCGCGCGCTCGTGGCGCCCGAGGTGACGGAGAAGCTCGCCGCGCTCGGCGTGACCGCGCGCGGCAGCACGCCCGACGAGATGAGGCGCCTCGTCGCGGGCGACGTCGAAAAGTGGCGGCGCGTGATCGAGCAGGCGAAGATCGAGCGGCAGTGAGCCTGCCGGAAGGACCGGGTTGCGGCGGCGTCGCGTCGGCGCCCCGGAGCGACCCTCACGGAAGAGTGCCCGCGCGCGATCGCTCGATCGCGCGGGCCATGCCCGCCGGCGTCGCGGCGCCTTCGAACATCGCGTGGAGCGGCAGCGTCGCGCCGAACACGGCCGAAACCTGGCGAAGGAGCTCGGCGGCGCTCATCGAGTCGCCGCCCAGCAGGAAGAAGTCGTCGTCGCGGTGAACGCGGTCGCGACGAAGCACGGCCGACCACAGCCCGGCGAGCGCCGATTCCAGCGGGCTCGCGGTCGTCGCGATTTCCGGCGCCGATGACGGCGGGTCGACGTCGATGCCGAACCGTTCGGCCAGGGACCGGCGCTTGAGCTTGCCCGCTTCGGTGCGCGGGAGCGCGTCCACGAGATAGACGCGGCGCGGCACCTGCCGCTGTCCCAGGCGGTCGCGCACGTGCGCGAGGATGTCCGCTTCGCGGATCGTCGTGCCGGCATCGAGGACGACGGCCGCGACGAGCTCTTCGCCGAGGATCGGGTGCGGAACGCCGAACGATCCGGCTTCGCGCACGCCGGGCAGCGCCTCGATCGTGCGGTCGATCTCGACCGGCGAGATCTTCTCGCCGCCGCGGTTGATCAGTTCCGCGAGGCGGTCGGTGATGAACACGCAGCCGTCCTCGTCGACGTGGCCCACGTCGCCGGTGCGAAACCACTCGCCTGCGAACGACCTCGCGGTGAGGTCCGGATCGTCGAGATACCCGTCGAACACGAGCGGGCCGCGCACGACGAGCTCGCCGGGCTCGCCCGGCGCGCACGGACGGCCGTCGGCATCCAGCGCCCGCACGTCGCCTCCGACCGCGATGCCGACGGACCCGCGCTTGCGCGGACGCGGCGGCATCGGCTCGTGCGCGATGCCGCAGACCTCGGTCGATCCGTACCCCTGGAGCACGGGCGCGCGGAACAGGCGCTCGATTTCGTCGATCTCGTCCGGGTCGAGCCGTCCCGCCGTCGTTCGCAGGAAGCGGAAGCGGCTCGCGGCGACCTGGTCGGGGAACGCGTGCGCGCGGCGAAGGACGCCGCGATGGATCGAGAAGGGAGCCGCCAGGTTCGTGGGCCGGAACTCGTCGATCGCGCGGAAGACGCCGTCGACGTCGCCTTCGCCGAGGCAGACGACCGACGAGCCCGAGAGTGCGGGTATCAGGATCGACGAGCGCACACCGCCCGCGAGGCTGAACGGCGTCAGCGCGCAGCCGACGTCGTCCGGCGTCAGGCGCAGGAGGTCGATCATCGCGTCGGCGAAGCCGAGCATCTGCGCGTGCCCGAGCGGCGCGAGCTTCGGCCGGCCGGTCGTGCCCGAGGTCACGAGCACGTACGCGTGCTCGGGACGCGCGAGCGGTTCGACCGCGTTCCTCTCCTCCGCCTCCATCTCGAGCGCGAACGTTCCGTCTTCGCCGCATTCGGCGCGAATGGCGGGCACGCCGAGGGTCGCGGCAGCGATGCGCAGCGGATGGTCCGCTTCCGCCGGCGCGAGCACCGCCCCGGGACGCAGGCGGCCCAGCAGCGCGGCGTACGCGTCGGCCGCGAGCGATGCGCTCAACGGGGCGAACGTCGCGGACGACGGGAGCGATGCGCAGGCCATCGCCATGGGCGCGCGCGACGGCACGAAGCCGGCGACGACGTCACCCGGTGCGAAGCCCCACGAGCGCAGTCGCTCGCGGACGTGACGGATCTGTCCGGACAACGCGCCGTAGGAAACCGCCGCGCGCCCCGGACGGTGCAGGAAGGGCGCCTCGGGCTGGCGATCCGCGACGGCGACCAGCCGGTCGGCGAGGGGTGGGAAGGTCATGGTGTCTGAGCGTCGACGGCGATATTCTTGCACGCGCGTGCACGGGCGATCGGCGTCAATTGACATGGCACGCGCCGCTCGCCACACTGCCCGGGAACCGGGCGCGGAGCGAAAGGGGAGCATGCGCACGCAAGTCGCGATCATCGGAGCGGGGCCGTCGGGCCTGTTGCTCGGCCAGCTCCTGGCGCGGGCCGGCGTCGACAACGTGATCCTCGAACGGCACACGCCCGAGTACGTGCTCGGCCGCATCCGCGCGGGCGTGCTCGAGCAGGGCACCGTCGAGACGCTCGAGGCGGCCAACGTCGCGGGGCGCCTGCATCGGGAGGGTCTCGTCCACCACGGCATCGAGATCTCGGCTCACGGCCAGCGCCACCGGATCGACTTCAAGGCGCTCGTGGGCAAGTCGGTCGTCGTGTACGGTCAGACCGAGGTCACGCGCGACCTGATGGACGCGCGCCGCGCGGCCGGGGCGAAGACCGTCTACGAGGCCGAGGACGTGAGCCTCCACGGTTTCGACGGCAACTCGCCGGTCGTGCGCTATCGCCACGGGGGCCGGGTGCACGAGCTCGCGTGCGACTACATCGCCGGGTGCGACGGCTATCACGGCGTGTCGCGGCAGAGCGTCCCCGAGGGCGCGCTCGCGACGCACGAGCGCGTCTATCCGTTCGGGTGGCTCGGCGTGCTGGTCGACCGGCCGCCCGTGTCCGACGAGCTCATCTACGTGAACCACGAGCGCGGCTTCGCGCTCTGCAGCATGCGCTCGCACACGCGCAGCCGCTACTACGTCCAGTGCCCGCTCGAGGACAAGGTCGAGAGCTGGAGCGACGACCGGTTCTGGACCGAGCTTCGCTCACGCCTCGACGAGCGGGCGAACGCGAAGCTCGCCACGGGGCCCTCGATCGAGAAGAGCATCGCGCCGCTGCGCAGCTTCGTCGCCGAGCCGCTGCGCTTCGGCCGGCTGCTGCTCGCGGGCGACGCCGCGCACATCGTCCCGCCGACCGGCGCGAAGGGACTCAATCTCGCCGCGAGCGACGTGCGCTATCTGTCGCGCGCGCTCGCCGACTGGTTCCGCCGCGGCGACGCGAAGGGCCTCGACACCTATTCGGCCAGGTGCCTGAAGCGCATCTGGCTCGCCGAGCGGTTCTCGTGGTGGATGACGATGCTGCTGCACCGTTTCCCCGGCACGGACTCGTTCGGCATGCGAATCCAGGAAGCCGACCTGACGCTGCTCTTCGGCTCGCGGGTCTCGCAGCAGTCGCTCGCCGAGAACTACGTCGGGCTGCCGTTCGACGATTGACGGGTCGGGAGGGGCCGTCGCCGGTTCCTGCGGCGGCTCCGAACGGGCCCGGGTCCGGCCCCGACCTAGAAGTTGTACGGGCGCATCGTGGGCGCCTTCGGCAGCGCGACCGCCGATCGGCAGTTGCCGCCCAGAACGCGCCCGTCGGTCTCGATGAACGCGACGTCGCCGTCCAGGTAGAGCGCGGTCGACCCTTGCGCGTACTTCTCCTGCGCCGCGCTCTCGACGCGCGGCAGCGTCCAGCGGTTGCCGCCCTGCGACGCCGTCGCGCTCGTCGCTCCGGCGGAACGCTCGACGCGCAGGACGCGGCCGTCCTCGCACGCGTACTCGATCGTCGCGGGAAGAATCGTGGTCTCGAGCCCGGGACTCAGGCGATCCTGAGCGCATCCGGCGAGCGCCAGGACCCCGCACGTCACGAGGAACGCGCGACGGATGGGGCGGGAGTTGCGGGACGCGGCAGGGCGGATCATGGAGGCGGGCCGATCGGAGGCGGAGTATCCCGGCGCGCGGGACTGTATCATCCCGCGTTGCCCTGCGCACGCCACTGCCGCCCGACTCGACCGATGACCCCCGAACAGATCGATGCACGCCTGCAGTTCGCCGTGGCGGCCGCCCATCGCGCGGGCGAGACCGCGCTCGCCCACGCGCGCGATCCCTCCGGCCTGGGAGTCGTATCGAAGGGGGTGCAGGACGTCGTGACCGCTGCCGACAAGGCGGTCGAGCAGGCGCTGCGCCGCGAGATCGCGAAGGCCTTCCCCGGCGACGCCGTGCTGGGCGAGGAGGAAGGGATGTCGCCCGGATGGGACGGTCGCGCGCCGCTGTGGATCCTCGACCCGATCGACGGCACGGCGAACTTCGCGCGCAGGCTGCCGCTGTGGTGCGTGTCGATCGGCGTCTACGCGGACGGCGACGCCGTCTGCGGCGTGATCCACAATCCGATGGCGAACGAGACGCATGCGGCCGCGCACGGCGGCGGCGCGACGATGAACGGGAAGCCCATCCACGTCTCGCAGGCGACCGCGCCGGAGCACTCGCGCATCGGCCTCGGGTTCTCGTACCGGCGCGAGCGCAAGCTTCACGTCGCGGCGGTCGACCGGCTGCTCGCCCGGCAGTGCGAATACAGCCGGCTCGGAAGCGGCGCGCTCGGCATGGCGCATGTCGCGGACGGCCGGTTCGAAGGGTACTTCGAGCCGCACATCAACTCGTGGGACGTCGCCGCGGGGCTGGTCATCGTGCGCGAGGCCGGCGGATTCACGAACGACTTCTTCGCGAGGGACGGCCTCACGCGCGGCAACCCGATCCTCGCCGGGGCGCCGGGGCTGCGCGATTTCCTCGAGAACACGCTCGGCGACCTGATGGAACCGGGGATCTGAGCGGGCGATGAGCGCCGCCGGACCGTCCCGAGGCCGTGGCAACCGACGGGCCGCCCTGAGGTCGCCACGCGCGTCGGGGGGAGGCCTACGACGATTGCCCCGGGAGGATCGCGACCGCCCCCTCTCTGGGAGAGGGGAAGGGCGAAGCCGCATCGCGACGAGCCCGGGGGAGGTTTGCCGATGAGCGGCGAGGCGTACTCGTTCTGGCTCGTGCCCGAGGCGCCGCTCGAGCGCGAGCTCGACACGCTGGTGCGAGCGCTCGCGCCCGTGTTCGGGATGCCGGCGTTCGCGCCGCATGCGACGGTGCAGGGCGACCTCGACCTCGCGGCCGACGACGCCGAGATGCTCGCGCGCGAGCTCGTCGCGGGCGAGTCGCCGCTCGCGTGGCGCGCCTGGGGCATCCAGTGGACCGAGCACCCGTTCCGTACCTTCTTCGTCGCGTTCGACCGCGCCGACCGCTTCAACGCACTGCGCGAGCGCTCGGCGAAGCTCACCGGCTCGCGCGAGGGCCTGTCGCCGTTCCCGCACCTGTCGCTCGCGTACGGCACGCTGCCGGTGCGCGAGAAGATCGCGCGCTCGCGTCCGCTCGCCGGTGCGATCGAGGGGCGAACGATCAAGTTCGACCGGCTCGTCGTGGCGCTGTCGGGCAAGGAGATTCCGGTCGACGAGTGGCGCGTCGTGGCGACGATTCCCATGGGGTCGGATCCTGCAAGCGCGTAGCGTTGCGGGGTCCGACCCACGGTGTTGACGGCTGCGCGACGCCGGCATTCGACGGGTGAAGGGCCGGGGTCGGACCCCGACGAGGCCGGGATCCCGGCTCCCCCCTACCGACCGATCATCGCCAGGACGTCCGCCTTCAGGAAGCGCTCGACGAGCAGCATGAACGCGATCGACGGCACGAGCAGCAGCAGCGCCGTGATCGAGGCGACCTGGTAGTTGCCGCCCATGCTCGCATTGAACATGAGCAGCGGC
>JAKLIE010000114.1 GCA_022709775.1 Pseudomonadota bacterium | reverse complement strand
TCGCCATGACCTGGCAGGACGCGATGATCGCGATCGAGCCGCGCTTCGAGATTTCCCGGCTCATCGGCCCGCTCCTCCGGGTTGGGGCTCCATCCGGCGCCAGCGAGACCGACGACGCTCGGATCCGGCGAGCCTCGGCGCACGGGTCTCCACCGCGTCACCGCCGGCGGCCGACCCGCGCCGTCAGATCTTCGGGAGCGTGACGCCCTGCTGTCCCTGGTACTTGCCGCCGCGGTCCTTGTACGAGGTCTCGCAGACTTCGTCGGACTCGAAGAAGATCACCTGCGCGACGCCCTCGTTCGCGTAGATCTTCGCGGGCAGCGGCGTCGTGTTCGAGAATTCCAGCGTCACGTAGCCCTCCCATTCGGGCTCGAACGGCGTGACGTTGACGATGATGCCGCAGCGCGCGTAGGTGCTCTTGCCGAGGCAGATCGTCAGCACGTTGCGGGGGATGCGGAAGTACTCGACGGTGCGCGCGAGCGCGAACGAGTTGGGCGGGATGATGCAGACCGGGCCCTTGAAGTCGACGAAGGACTTCTCGTCGAAGTCCTTCGGGTCGACGATCGTCGAGTTGATGTTCGTGAAGATCTTGAATTCCTCGGAGCAGCGGATGTCGTAGCCGTAGCTCGAGGTGCCGTACGAGACGATGCGCCGGCCGTCGACGCTGCGCACCTGGCCCGGTTCGAACGGCTCGATCATCCCGGTCGCCGCCATCCGGCGGATCCACTTGTCGGACTTGATCACGTCAGCAGGCCCCGTTGTGCTCTGTCGTTGGCGCTCATTCAGCGGCCCGGGCGCCTGCGTGCGAACGGCGCGCGTCCTCTCCCGATCCGGGCGCCGCCCTTGGCGCGTCGAGCGGCGCGCGGAGCGCGTCCGCTCCAACGCGGTGAGGGCGTCGCCGAAGCTTCCCGATCACGTGTTCTGGACGACGATGCTCGGGAACTTCGACGAGAAGTCCTCGGCCTTCTGCGCGACCGCGACCGCGACCTTGCGGGCGATCGCGCGGTAGGTCTGAGCGACCGCGCCGTCCGGGTCGGCAACGACGGTCGGGCGTCCCGAGTCGGCCTGCTCGCGGATGCGGATGTCGAGCGGAAGGCTCCCGAGGAACGGCACGCCGTACTCGCGGCACATGCGCTCGCCGCCGCCCTCGCCGAAGATGTGCTCGGCATGGCCGCACTTCGAGCAGACGTGGATCGCCATGTTCTCGACGATGCCGACGATCGGCACGCCGACCTTCTCGAACATCTTGAGCCCCTTGCGGGCGTCGAGCAGCGCGATGTCCTGCGGCGTGGTCACGATCACCGCGCCGGTGACCGGCACCTTCTGCGAGAGCGTGAGCTGGATGTCGCCGGTGCCCGGCGGCATGTCGACGACGAGGTAGTCGACCTCGCGCCAGTTCGTGTCCTTGAGGAGCTGCTCGAGCGCCTGCGTGACCATCGGCCCGCGCCACACCATCGGCGTGTCGGGGTCGATCAGGAAGCCGATCGACATCGCCTGCAGCCCGTACGCCTCGAGCGGCTCGAGCGTCTTGCCGTCCTTCGACTCGGGGCGCCCGGAGATGCCGAGCATCATCGGCTGCGACGGCCCGTAGATGTCGGCATCGAGCACGCCGACGGTCGCGCCCTCGGACGCGAGCGCGAGCGCGAGGTTGACGGCCGTCGTCGACTTGCCTACGCCGCCCTTCCCGCTCGCGACGGCGACGATGTTCTTGACGCCCGGCACGAGCTTCACGCCGCGCTGGACCGCGTGCGACGTGATCTTCTGCCCGACGCCGACGGTGACGCGGCCGGCGCCCGGGATCGCCGCCACGGCGTCGGCGACCAGGCGGCGGATCGACTCGTGCTGACTCTTCGACGGGTAGCCCAGGACGATGTCGACGACGACGTCCGCGCCGGACACCGAGACTTTCCTCACCGCCTTCCCGGACACGAAGTCGCGTCCGGTGTTGGGATCGGTGAGGCCCTTGAGGCGGGTCTGGACGTCTGCTTCTGCGATCGGCATGGGGAGATGGACCCGCGCGAGGGGCCCCGGGCGTCGTTGCGGTGGACGAACATTCTAGCCGATCCTCCGGGTCGTCCCGGGGCCGATGGCGAACGCTTTGCTAGAATCGGGCGCATCCCCCCGTTCTTCGCAAGGTCTTCGATGCCCGCCGCCCGCCGGACGCTGTTCGTCACCACGGCCCTGCCGTACGCGAACGGTCCGTTCCACATCGGCCACATCATGGAGTACATCCAGGCCGACATCTGGGTGCGGTTCCAGCGGATGCGAGGCGCCGAGGTGCACTTCGTGTGCGCGGACGACACCCACGGCGCGCCGATCATGCTGAAGGCCGAGGGCGAGGGCATCACGCCCGAGCAGCTCATCGAGCGCGTGGGCGCCTCGCACCGCGAGGACTGGGCCCGCTACCTGATCAGCTTCGACACGACGCACTCGACGCACTCGCCCGAGAACACCGAGCTCGCGCAGTCGATCTACCGCGCGCTGCGCGACCGCACGCCGAGCCTCGTCGAGTCGCGCACGATCGAGCAGTTCTACGACCCGGTGAAGGGCATGTTCCTGCCCGACCGCTACATCAAGGGCGAGTGCCCGAAGTGCGGCGCGAAGGACCAGTTCGGCGACGCCTGCGAGAACTGCGGCTCGACCTACGCGCCCACCGACCTCAGGAACCCCACCTCGGCGATCACGGGCGCCACGCCGGAGATGCGCGCGTCCGAGCACCTGTTCTTCCGGCTCTCCGCGCCCGAGGTCGTCGCGTTCCTGCGCCGCTGGACCGCCGCACCGGTCGAGGGCCACAGCCTGCAGCCCGAGGTCTACAACAAGGTGCGCGAGTGGCTGGGCGACGGGAAGCTCTCGGACTGGGACATCTCGCGCGACGCGCCCTACTTCGGCATCCCGATCCCCGACACGAAGGGGAAGTACTTCTACGTGTGGCTCGACGCGCCGATCGGTTACCTCGCCGCGCTGAAGAAGCACTTCGACTCGGGCGCGGCGCGGCGCGCGTACCCGCACGAGACGCGCACGTTCGACGAGTTCCTCGCCGACCCGTCGGTCGAGCAGTACCACTTCATCGGCAAGGACATCGTCTATTTCCACACGCTGTTCTGGCCGGCGATGCTGCACTTCTCCGGCCGCAAGACGCCGTCGAACGTGTTCGTGCACGGTTTCATCACCGCGTCCGGCGAGAAGATGTCGAAGTCGCGCGGCACCGGCGTGTCGCCGCAGAAGTACCTCGCGCTCGGCATGAATCCCGAGTGGCTGCGCTACTACATCGCCGCCAAGCTCAACGACAAGGTCGAGGACATCGACTTCAATCCCGACGACTTCGTCGCGCGCGTCAACAGCGACCTCGTCGGCAAGTACGTGAACATCGCGAGCCGGGCGGCGACGTTCCTGTCGAAGCACTTCGACGGGCACCTCGCGAAGGACGACGGGCAGCGCGCGCGATGGTGGTCGACGCTCGCGGGCGACGCTGCGGACGACATCGCGGCGGCGCTGGACGGCCGCGAGTTCGGCAAGGCGATCCGCCGGGTCATGGAGCTCGCCGACCACATCAACCGCTACTTCGACGAGAAGCAGCCGTGGCTCCTCGCCAGGGATCCGTCGCGGCGCGACGCGCTCCACCGCGTCTGCAGCGACTGCATCGTCGGGTTCAGGAATCTCTCGGTGTTCCTGGCCCCGATCCTGCCCGCGACGACGCGCAAGGCCGCGGACTTCCTCGGCCTCGGTCGGGCGCTCGCGTGGTCCGACCTCGACGCCGCCCTCCCCCGCATCGGAACCTACGAGCACCTGATGACCCGCATCGACCCGAAGCAGATCGACGCGCTGCTCGCGCCGGAGGCTGCGCCGGCGAAGCCGGCGCCGGCCGCGCCGCCCCCCCCCGCCGCCGTCGCGGCGCCCGCTGCCGCGCCCGGCGGAACGATCTCGATCGACGAGTTCGCGAAGGTCGAGCTGCGCATCGCGCGCATCGTCGCGGCCGAGCACGTCGAGGGCGCGGAGAAGCTGCTCAAGCTGACGCTCGACGCGGGCGACGGCCGCCGGCGCACCGTGTTCGCCGGCATCAAGTCCGCCTACGACCCGGCGACGCTGGTCGGGCGCCTGACGCCCATGGTCGCGAACCTCGCGCCGCGCAAGATGAAGTTCGGCCTGTCCGAGGGGATGATCCTCGCCGCCTCCGGCGAGGGGCCAGGCATCTACCTGCTCGCTCCCGATGCCGGCGCGGAGCCCGGGATGCGCGTCAAGTGAGCGCCCCGGGCCGGGTGCGGCGCGCGATCAAGGCCTGACCGCGGGCCGCCGATGCCTACCGACGCGATCTCGCTCGTCCTCGTCGCGGTCGCGGCGTGGCTCGGGATCGGCGCGCTGGGCATCGCAGGCCTGCGCAAGCTCCGGTTCGTGAGCCGCGTCCTGTTCCCGGCGGGCGCCGGCGTCGGCATCGCGCTCGCCGTCGTCGCGTTCCTCGCGATCGGCGCGCCGGCGAACGCGGTCGTCCTGCCGTTCGGGCTGCCCGACCTGCCGTTCCACCTGCGCATCGACGCGCTCTCGGCGTTCTTCCTCGTCCTGCTCGGTGCGGTGAGCGCCGCGATCTCGCTGTTCTCCGCCGGCTACTTCCGGTCGAGCGAGGGCACGCCGCCCGGGCTCATCTGCTTCCAGTACCACGTGTTCCTCGCCTCGATGGCGCTCGTGCTCGTCGCGGACGACGCCTACGCGTTCATGGTCGCCTGGGAATCGATGGCGCTCGCGTCGTACTTCCTGGTCACGACCGAGCACCGGATCCCCGAGATCCGCCGCGCCGGTTTCCTCTACCTGCTGATCGCGCACGTCGGCGCCATCGGCATCCTGCTCTGCTTCGGCGTGCTCCAGGGCGGCACCGGCGACTACACGTTCGCCGGGATGCGCGCCGCGGAGCTGTCGCCGGCATGGGCGTCGATCGGGTTCTTCCTCGCACTGTTCGGCTTCGGCGCGAAGGCGGGCCTCCTGCCGCTGCACGTGTGGCTGCCCGAGGCGCACCCGGCCGCGCCGTCGCCCGTCTCCGCGCTGATGAGCGGCGTGATGCTGAAGACCGCGATCTACGGGCTCCTGCGCGTCGCGTTCGACCTGCTGCAGCTGCAGCTCTGGTGGTGGGGCGTGGTCGCGCTCGCGTTCGGGCTCGTCACGGCGCTCTTCGGCGTGATCTTCGCCGCGGCGCAGACCGACATGAAGCGGCTGCTCGCCTACTCGTCGATCGAGAACATCGGCATCATCGTCGCGGGCATCGGGCTCGCGATCCTGTTCAAGGCCTACGGCAAGCCTGTACTCGCGGCGATCGCGCTGACGGCCGTGCTCTACCACGCGCTCAACCACGCGTTCTTCAAGAGCCTGCTGTTCCTCGCGACCGGCGCGGTGCTTCACGCGACGCACGAGCGCAGCCTGGGCAGGCTGGGCGGCCTCATCCACCGGATGCCGTGGGTCGCGTGGCTGGCGCTCGTCGGCACGCTCGCGATCGCGGGCCTGCCGCCGCTCAACGGCTTCGTCTCGGAGTGGCTGCTGCTGCAGGCGTTCCTGTTCACCCCTACGCTGCCCCAGTCCTTCGTGAACATGCTGGTGCCGATCGCCGCGGCCGCACTCGTGCTCGCGGCGGCGCTCGCCGCCTACGTGATGGTCAAGTTCTACGGCGTCATCTTCCTCGGGCGCCCGCGCGAGGCGAACCTCGCCTACGCGAAGGATGCCGGCAGGCACGAGCGCCTCGCGCTGTCGCTGCTCGCCGCGGGCTGCGTGCTGCTCGGCATCTTCCCCGGCGTCGTGATCCACGCGCTCGATCCGGTGAACGTGCTGCTCGTCGGATCGCCGGTCGGCGAGGCGGCGGGCAACTGGCTCATGCTCGCGCCGTTCGGCGAGGACCGGTCGAGCTACAGCCCGCTGATCGTGCTCGTCGTCATCGTCGCGGTCGTTCTGGTGACGATGCAGGTGGTCCACCGCTACTACCACGGCCGCGTGCGCCGCGCCGACCCGTGGGACTGCGGCTACCCGCTGCAGACGCCGCGCATGCAGGACACCGCCGAGGGCTTCGGCCAACCGGTGCGCCAGGTGTTCGAGCCCTTCTTCCGGATCGAGCGCGAGCTGCCGACGCCGTTCGACGCGAAGCCGCGTTACCGGGTCGACGCCGGCGATCCGTGGTGGCACTGGATCTACGCGCCGGTCGCGCGCGCCGCCGAGCTCGCCGCCCGTTTCGTCGGCCTGATCCAGCAGGGGCGCATCTCGGTCTACCTGACCTACAGCTTCGTCACGCTGCTCGCACTGCTGTTCCTCGTGAGATGAGCGCCGAACGGCCGTCCGCGCGCCCGCCGGGCCGCCCCAAGGGCGCGCTGCCCCCCGGGGGGAAGCTCGCAGCGCGAGCGCCGGGGGGACGTTTTCCGGGCGCTCGCCCCCTCCTTCAGGAGGGGGTGCGCGATGCCGC
>JAKLIE010000113.1 GCA_022709775.1 Pseudomonadota bacterium | reverse complement strand
CCTCACCCCGGCCCTCTCCCCGCACGCGGGGAGAGGGAGATTCGTCTTCGCTCGCGCGGTCTCGCCTGCGTGCGGCCGTTGACGCCTCTTCCTCCTGTGCGGGGAGAGGGTGAGTGTCACGGCACGAACGCCGAAGGTCGCTTGCCTCCCTCTCCCCGTTTGCGGGGAGAGGGTGAGCGTCACGGCGCGCACGCCGAAGGTCGCTTGCCTCCCTCTCTCCGCTTGCGGGGAGAGGGTCGGGGTGAGGGGCTTCGAGCGTGCAGTCCCAGCCGCTCGCGGCGACGTCGGGAGGGCGCACCTCGACGCCGTGGCGGCGCGCATCGGCGACGAGCTGCGCGGGCGCGTAGAAGCCCATCGGCAGCGAATTGAGCAGCGCGCCGGTGAACGCGGCCGGGTGGTAGCGCTTGAGCCACGCCGAGACGTAGACGAGCAGCGAGAACGACGCCGAATGCGACTCGGGGAAGCCGTACTCGCCGAAGCCCAGGATCTGCTGGTAGATCTGGCGTGCGAACGCCGCGTCGTAGCCGCGCTTCGCCATGCCCTCGATCAGGCGCTCCTCGAACTTCTCGAGGCCGCCCTTGCGCCGCCACGCGGCCATCGAGCGGCGCAGATGGTCCGCCTCGCCGGGCGAGAATCCCGCCGCGACGATCGCGAGCTGCATCACCTGTTCCTGGAAGATCGGCACGCCGAGCGTGCGCTCGAGCACCGCGCGCACCGCCTCGCTCGGGTAGGTCACCGGCTCCTTGCCCTGCCGGCGCTTCAGGTACGGATGCACCATGCCGCCCTGGATCGGGCCGGGGCGCACGATCGCGACCTCGATCACGAGGTCGTAGAAGTTCGCGGGCTTCAAGCGCGGCAGCATCGACATCTGCGCGCGCGACTCGATCTGGAACACGCCGACCGTGTCGGCGCGCTGGATCATCGCGTAGACCTCGGGATCCTCGGCGGGGATGTCCTGCATACTGCGCGGCAACATCGACACCGGGGTCAGATTCGAATCCGACCCCGGTTCGTTCAGCATGTCGAGGCAGCGCCGGATCGCCGAGAGCATCCCGAGCGCGAGGCAGTCGACCTTGAGGAGCCCCATCGCGTCGAGGTCGTCCTTGTCCCACTGGATCACCGTGCGGTCGGCCATCGCGGCGTTCTCGACCGGCACCATGCGCTCGAGCAAGCCCCGCGCGATCACGAAGCCGCCGACGTGCTGCGACAGGTGGCGCGGAAAGCCCATCAGCGCACCCGTGAGCGCGATCAGCCGCCGGATCAGCGGACTCTCCGGATCGAAGCCCGCCTCGCGGATGCGCTCGGTGTGGATCGCGCGCCCGTCCCACCACGCGAAAACGCCGGCGAGCCGGTCGACCTCGGCCTGCCCCAGACCGAGCGCCTTGCCGACGTCGCGCACGGCGCTCTTCGGGCGGTAGGTGATGAGCGTCGCGGCGAGCGCCGCGCGGTCGCGGCCGTACTTCGCGTAGACGTACTGCATCACCTCCTCGCGCCGCTGGTGCTCGAAGTCGACGTCGATGTCCGGCGGCTCGTTGCGCTCCCTGCTGATGAAGCGCTCGAACAGCATCGACATGCGCGCGGGATCGACCTCGGTGATGCCGAGCGCGTAGCAGACCGCGGAGTTCGCGGCCGATCCGCGGCCCTGGCACAGGATGCCCTTCGATCGGGCGAACGCGACGATGTCGTGCACGGTGAGGAAGTACGGCTCGTAGCGCAGTTCCGCGATCAGCGCGAGCTCGTGCTCGATCAGCTCGCGGACGTCGGAGGGTGTCGAGAGGCATCGGAACGTCGCGTCGCCGTGCAGAAACGCCTCCTCACCCCCGCCCGCTGCCCGCGTGCGGGGAGAAGGAGAGCAATCGGCGAGGTCGCGGAGGGTGCCGGTAACGCCCGGAGTGCGGAACTGCTGCGAGATCGGCGTCGGCGGTACGCGAGCTCCCTCTCCCCGCGTGCGGGGAGAGGGTCGGGGTGAGGGGCCATACCGCTCCGCGAGCCCCGCCTCGACGAGCTTGCGCAGGTGCGAGCCTGCCGTCTCGCCCGGCGGTACGACTTCCTCCGGATACTCGTAGCGCAACTCGTCGAGCGAGAAGCGGCAGCGGCCGGCGAGCGCCAGCGTCTCGGCGAGGAGGGCGCTCGGGTAGATCGTCGCGAGGCGCGCGCGCGAGCGCAGGTGCCGCTCGGCGTTCGGGGAGAGCGCGTAGCCGCATTGCGCGACCGGCGTGCGCAGCCGGATCGCGGTCAGCGTGTCCTGCAGCGCGCGGCGCGCCCGCACGTGCATGTGCACGTCGCCCGCGGCGACGAGTGGCAATCCGCACTCGCGGCCGATCGCCTCGAGGGCGGCGAGCCGCGCGGCGTCGCCCGCGCGCGCGAACAGTTCGACCGCCAGCCAGCCGCGGCCGGGGAACGTTTCGGCGATCCAGCGCGCCTCGGAAAGCAGGGTCAGGCCCGACTTTCCCCTCGCCGCGCGCAGAGAGAGGCTGTCTTGATGGAAGGTCGGGTCTGACCCTGATTTCGGCAGCCACAGCGCGAGGCAGTGCGACGCGAGCGTCTCGACGTCGGCGCGCGTCAGCCGGTAGCTGCCTTTCGCGGCCTGCCGCCGTCCGCGCGTGACGAGCTGCGCGAGATCGCCGTAGGTCTCGCGGTCGGTCGCGTAGAGGACGATCCGGGGTCCGTCGGCGAGCGCTAGCTCGCTGCCGACCACGAGGTCGATCCCCGCGTCCTTCGCGGCCAGGTGCGCGCGCACGACGCCCGCGAGCGAGCACTCGTCGGTGAGCGCGAGCGCCGAGTAGCCGAGCGAAGCGGCGCGTTCGCAGAGCTCCTCCGGGTGCGACGCGCCGCGCAGGAAGCTGAAGTTCGAGACGCAGTGGAGCTCGGCGTACGGGGGCAGCAGGTCGGAAGACATACCGTATAAATATACGGTATCCAGGCTCGCTCCGGAAATAGGGTCTGACCCTACTTTTCCGGAAATAGGGTCTGACCCTACTTTTCTCCCCGGCAATGGGGTCCGACCCTGCTTGGGCGCCCCTGACGGGAGCCGGGCGATCCATTTCCGTCGCGGGAAAGCCGAGGCGGTCCGTTTCCGCGGCCACGAGCACGTCCGGGGGACGCTTGACGCCGTCGCACGGCGACGCCGACACTGCGCGCTTCCCGCTTTCGCGTCCCCTCCATGCCCGCTCCCGCGTTCGACCGCTTCCTTCGCTACCCCGAACTGACCGACGTCCTGCACGGCTTCGCGCGCGACCACCCGGATCTCTGCAGCGTCGCCTCGATCGGCCGGAGCCACGAAGGGCGCGACCTCTGGCTCGTGACGGTCACGAACGCGAAGACCGGTCCCGCGGACGAGAAGCCTGCGTTCTGGATCGACGGCAACATCCACGCGACCGAGGTCGCGGCGTCGGCCGCGGCGCTGTATTTCCTGCACACGGCCCTCACGCAGTACGGCAAGGACGCGGACGTCACGCGTGCGCTCGACACGCGCGCGTTCTACGTGCTGCCGCGCATGAATCCGGACGGCGCCGAATGGGCGCTGGCCGACAAGCCGAGATGGATCCGGTCGAGCACGCGTCCGTACCCGCTCGACGAGGAGGCGCCCGAAGGGCTCGTCGTCGAGGACGTCGACGGCGACGGCCTGATCCTGCAGATGCGCATTCCCGACGCGAACGGGCTGTGGAAGGCGCATCCCGAGGAGCCGCGGCTCATGGTCCGCCGCGATCCGACGGAGACCGGCGGCACCTACTACCGGATCCTCCCCGAGGGCCGCTACGACGGCTACGACGGGCACACGTTGCGCGTGAAGCGGCCGAAGCAGGGCCTCGACCTCAACCGCAACTTTCCGGCGAGCTGGCGACAGGAGTTCGAGCAGCTCGGCGCGGGTCCGTATCCGGTCTCCGAGCCGGAGGTGCGCGCGGTCGTCGACTTCGTCGTCAAGCACCGCAACATCACCGGCGGCACGACGTTCCACACGTGGAGCGGCGTGCTGCTGCGCCCGTTCGAGCACCTCTCCGACGACGAGATGCACGCCGAGGACCTGTGGGTCTACCAGGCGCAGGGGCGCGAGGGCGAGAAGCGCACCGGCTACCCGGCGATCTCGGTCTTCCACGAGTTCCGCTACCACCCGAAGGACGTGATCGGCGGCACGTTCGACTGGCTCTACGAGCACCTCGGCGCGTTCGTGTGGGTGGTCGAGATCTGGTCGCCGATGCGCGAGGCGGGGATCGCGAACTACAAGTACATCGACTGGTTCCGCGACCATCCGCCGGAGGACGACCTGAAGCTCATCCGCTGGAGCGACGAGAAGCTTGCCGGCATCGGGCACAAGGGCTGGCGGCCCTTCGACCACCCGCAGCTCGGCAAGGTCGACATCGGCGGCTGGAACCGCTTCCACGCGTTCTCGAACCCGCCGCCCGCGTTCCTCGAGCGCGAGCTCGCGCGCTTTCCCTCGTGGCTCGTCTGGCAGGCACTGACCTCGCCCAAGCTCGAGCTCGTGCACGCGGGCGCCGAACGCGCGGGCGAGGGCACGTGGAAGGTGACGCTCGTCGTTCAGAACACCGGATGGCTGCCGGCGTACGTGTCGAAGCGCGCGCTGGCGCGCAAGACGGTACGCGGGCTCGTCACCGAGGTCGCGCTGCCGGAGGGGGCGACGCTCGTCGCGGGCAAGGTCCGCGACGAGCACGGCCAGCTCGAGGGCCGATCGAACAAGCACACCGGCGTGTCGTTCTGGCCGGACTACCATGTCACCGACGACCGGATGAAGCTCGAATGGGTCGTGCGCGCGAAGGCGGGCTCGGCGGTCGAGATCACCGCGCGTCACGAGCGCGCCGGCGTCGTGCGCGCGAAGGTCGAGCTGTCCTGATCCATCGGAGCCCGAAGGGGAAGCCATGAATCGACGAGTCGTTGTCGTTGCCGCCATCGCGGCGGCCGCCGCCGCCGCACTGGTCGTCGGCTGTGCCGGGACCGGCCGCGCGCCGTCGGGTGCCGGGATCGAGCGCATCGACACGATCGTCGTGATCTACGCGGAGAACCACAGCTTCGACAACCTGTACGGGATGTTCCCGGGCGCGGACGGTGTCGCGCAGGCGACGCCGTTGCAGACGACGCAGCTCGACCACGACGGCCAGCCGCTGCCGCACCTCCCGCCGGTGTGGGGGGCGGGTGGGAAGGCGGACGCGCGTTTCCCCGAGCGCATGCCCAACGGGCCGTTCCGCATCGACGCGCCGCCGGTCGGGATGTCGACCGACAAGCTCGTGCCCAGCCCGATCCACGCGTTCTGGCAGAACCAGGAGCAGATCGCCGGCGGCGCGAACAACCGCTTCGTCGCGTCGGGCAACGTCGGCGCCTGGGCGATGGGCCACTACGACGGCTCGTCGATGAAGATGTGGCAGTGGGCGCGCGAGTACACGCTCGCCGACCACTTCTTCCAGGCGGCGTTCGGCGGATCGTTCCTCAACCACTTCTGGCTCGTCTGCGCGTGCACGCCGGAGTTCCGCGACGCGCCGGCATCGATTCGCGCGCAGCTCGATGCGGACGGCCGCCTCGTGCGCCGCCCGGACTCGCCGGCGTCGGTGCTCGCGGGACCGATGCGCGTGTTCGACGGCCAGGTGACGCCCGACGGCTATGCGGTCAACACCTCGCAGCCCTCCTACCAGCCCTCGGGCGCGCCGCCCGCCGCCGGCGGTTCGCCGGATCTCGCCGATCCCGCCCGTCATCCGGTGCCCGCGCAGACCGCGAAGACGGTCGGCGATACGCTCTCGGCAAAGGGCGTTTCCTGGGCGTGGTACGCGGGCGGGTGGAACGAGGCCCTTGCGGACGGCCGCCAGGATCCGAAGGCGAAGCGCGCGATCATCTACAACCGCGAGCCGTCGAGCCCGAACTTCCAGCCTCACCACCAGCCGTTCAACTATTTCGCGCGCTTCGCGCCGGGGACCGCGGACCGCGCGCGACACCTGAAGGACGGCGACGAGTTCCTCGGCGCGATCGACGCCGGCACGCTTCCCCAGGTGGCGTTCTACAAGCCCGCCGGACGCAACACGCAGCACCCGAGCTACACCGACGTCGCGAGCGGCGACGCGCACATGGCGATGGTGCTCGAGCGCCTGCGCAGGAGCCCGCAGTGGGGCCGGATGGCGGTGATCGTCACCTACGACGAGAACGGCGGCTACTGGGACCACCTCGCGCCGCCGTCGGGCCCCGGCTGGGGCGACCGCTGGGGCCCGGGCACCCGCGTCCCTGCGATCATCGTGTCGCCGTTCGCGAAGCGCGGCCACGTCGACAGGACGCCGTACGACACGACGTCGGTCATCAAGCTCATCACGAAGCGCTTCGGCCTCGAGCCGCTGCCGGGCGTTCGCGCGAATGCGGGCGACCTTACGGCGGCGTTCGACTTCTAGGCAATCTCTGCGTAACCTCGCGGCGCGCGCAACCTCGCACGATCCGTCCGGGTCCCGATCCCGGGTCCGGCCCCGGTTGCCCAGGCGTAGAGCGTAGCTGCCGACCGA
>JAKLIE010000112.1 GCA_022709775.1 Pseudomonadota bacterium | reverse complement strand
ATGGGGCTCGTGTTCATGCGTGTCCTCGTTCCTCGTCGATGTGCGCGTGCCTGGCAGGCACGCGGACCGGCGACACTTTACACCGCAGGGTGCGATCAAGTCGTTGACCCGCCTGCCGTCTGGCGGAATCTGATGCCGTCTGGCGGAATCGATGTCGGAGCGTCTAGAATGCGCGGAGGTCCCCGACATGCCGAACACGCACCGCCCCCCACCCGCGTCGCCGCCCCGGCGCGGCCGCACGCGGTCCGAGTCCTCGACCGGGGCGGCACAGGTGCAGAGCCTCACGCGCGGGCTGTCGATCCTCGACTGCCTCGCGCGCGCCGAAGGCGGGCTCACGCTTACCGACATCGCTCATCGCGTCACGCTTCCGCCATCGACGACGCACCGGCTGCTCGCGACGCTCGAGCGCGGCGGCTACGTCTACCAGGCGGGCGACCTCGGCCTCTGGTACGTCGGCCTCCATGCGTTCACCGTCGGCTCGAGCTTCCTCGCGTCGCGAGACTGGGTCGCGCAGAGCCATCCGTACATGCGGCGGCTGATGGAGCAGGCGGGCGAGACGGCGAATCTCGCGATCCTCGACGGCACCGAGGCGGTGTTCATCGACCAGGTCCAGTGCCGCGAGACGATGCGCACGATCGTGCGGCTGGGCAGCCGCGTGCCGCTGCACGCGTCGGGCGTCGGCAAGGCGATCTTCGCGGCGCTGCCCGACGAGCAGATCGAGGCGATCCTCAAGGTCAAGGGCCTCCCGCGCATCACGGAGAACACGATCACCGCGCCCGAGACGATGTGGGCGAGCGTGCGCGTGATCCGACAGCGCGGCTACTCGTTCGACGACGAGGAACACCTGATCGGCACCCGCTGCGTCGCCTCGCCGATCTACGACGAGCACGCCGAAGTGCTGGGCGCGATCTCGCTCGCGGGGCCGGTCTCGCGCCTGCCGGATGCGCGCATCAGGCTGCTGGGGCCCGTGGTCGCGCACATCGCCGAGGACATCACGAAGAAGCTCGGCGGAAGGTGGCCGCATCCGCATTGACGTTGAACGGGGAAACGATCGGGACTTCCAATGATGCGCGACCTCCGCCGAGCCTCCCTCGCCCTTGCCGTCCTGGCCCTCGCCGTGCCGGTCGCGCGCGCCGACACCGGTCCGCTATCGCGCTACGCGCCGCCGTCCGATCCGGGGTTGCTCGAGCGGATTGCCCGCGCCGACCCGGAGGCCGGAGCGAAGGCGTTCGACCGTCGGTGCTCGACCTGCCATGACGTCGAGAAGGGAGGCAAGCCCTCGAAGGGTCCGCCGCTCTGGAACGTGGTGGGCCGCAAGGCCGGAACGGTCGCCGGATTCGCCTACTCGGACGCGATGCGCAAGTCGGGGCACACGTGGACGCTGGCGACGCTCGACTACTACCTCTCCGACACCGAGCGCGCGGTGCCGGGACGCTCGATGGACTTCACCGGCATCGCCGACGCCAATGCCCGGGCGGACCTCGTCGCCTACCTGCGGACGATGAGCGACATGCCTGCGCCGATGCGCTGAGGGTCGGACCGCGGACTCCGGACAACGGACGCATCGGGGTCCGGCCCCGCATTTCGAGTCTTGCACGTCAAATTGGGTCAGACCCTATTTCCGCGCATTAAGTAGGGTCAGACCCTATTCCCACGATAAGTAGGGTCAGACCCTATTTCCCGATAGGAGGGTCAGCGCCTACCTCCCCGCCATTCGCGCCCAGCGGCGCACCGGCTCCGGCTGGGACGCAGGCGTCTAGCGCGACAGCGTGTCGTCCGCGGCCGCGAAGCCGTTGCATTTGCCGGCTAAGTAGGGTCAGACCCCATTTCCGCGATAAGTCGGGTCAGACCCTATTTCCCGGGGTCGGACCCTCATTCTCGAAAGCAGGGTTGGCGCCTACCTCCCCGCCATCCGCGCCCAGCGGCGCGCGAGACTGGCCTGCGGCGCCGGCGTCCATCGCGATAGCAGGTCGTCCGCGGCGGCCGGATCGTTGCAGACGAGCACGACGTCGCACCCGGCCTCGACCGCCGCTTCCGCGCGCGCCACGATGTCGCCCGCGGTGTGCGCGCCGGCCATGCCGAGGTCGTCGGAGAAGATCATCCCGTCGAACCTGAGGCGCCCGCGCAGGATCTCCTGAAGCCACACGCGCGAATAGCCCGCGGGCTTCGCGTCGACTTCCGGGTAGATCACGTGCGCGGGCATGATCGCCTCGAGGCCGCCGTGCACGAGCGCGCCGAACGGCACGAGGTCGTCCGCCGCGATCGCGGCCACCGGCCGGCCGTCGACCGGCACGTCGGTGTGCGAATCGGCGGCGACGAATCCGTGCCCCGGAAAGTGCTTGCCGACGGCCGCCATGCCTCCCGCGTTCAGACCGCGGCGCAGCGCCGCGGCGAGGTGCGCGACGGCGTTGGGATTGCGGTGGAACGCGCGGTCGCCGATCACCGCCGAGCTGCCGTAGTCGAGGTCGAGCACCGGCGTGAAGCTGAAGTCGATCGCGAGCGGCCGCAGCTCGCCGGCGATCGTGCGGCCGAGAGCCTCGGCTTCGCGCGCTGCCTGCGCGACGTCGCGGTCCCAGGATTCGCCAAGCAGGCGCATCGGCGGGATCGCGGTGAAGGCGGCGCGAAACCGCTGCACGCGCCCTCCTTCGTGGTCCACGGCGACGATCGGCGGCGGTTCGCGCACGGCGCGGATCGACGCGATCAGCGCCGCGAGCTGCGCCGGATCCGCGTAGTTGCGCGAGAACAGGATGACGCCGCCGACGAGCGGGTGGGCAACGCGCTCGCGGTCGGCGGCGGTGAGCTCGAGTCCCTCGGCGTCGAGCATCACCGGCCCGCGCGCGGTCGGCGTCACGGCGAGCGCCCCTGCCCCGTCGCAGCGCCCTCGCGGATCAGCCGCTTCATCTCGCGCACCGCCTCGCGCATGCCGGCGAACACGGCGCGCGACACGATCGCATGCCCGATGTGCAGTTCGCGGACGCCGGGCAGCCGGGCGACGGGCTGCACGTTGAAGTAGTTGAGCGCGTGGCCCGCGTTGAAGCGCATGCCCGCCGCGCGGATCGCCTCGCCGGCGGCGCGGATCTTCGCGAGCTCGGCCACGACGGCCGCGCTCTCCGCGTCGCGGCCCTTCGCGTGGAACGCGTGCGCGTACGGACCCGTGTGGATTTCGCAGACGCGCGCACCGATGCCGGCGGCGGCGTCGATCTGCGATGGATCCGCGTCGATGAACACGCTCGTGACGATGCCGGCGTCCGCGAGGCGCTTCACCACGCCCGCGAGCGCCTTGCGCTGTCCCGCCACGTCGAGCCCGCCTTCGGTCGTGACCTCCTGCCGGCCCTCGGGCACCAGCATCGCCATCTCGGGCCCGAGGCTGCACGCGAGGTCGACCATCGCGGGCGTGGCCGCCATCTCGAGGTTGAGCTTGATGTGAGTGAGCTCGCGCAGCCGCCGCACGTCCTCGTCCTGGATGTGCCGGCGGTCCTCGCGCAGGTGCACGGTGATCCCGTCCGCTCCGCCCAGGTGCGCCTCGACGGCCGCCCACACGGGATCGGGCTCGTAGGTGCGGCGCGCCTGGCGGATCGTCGCGACGTGGTCGATGTTGACGCCGAGCTCGATCATTCGTTGCCTTCCTCGTCGAGAGCCATCAGGTCGCGCACCACCTTGCGGCTCATGATCGTCCGGGCCTCGAGATGGTGGTCGATGATCTCGCGCATCAGCCGCTTGGCCTCGGCAGCCGTCGCCGCCTCGTCGTAGCGTCCCTCCGCCAGCGCGATCAGCGTCGCGCCGCGCACCAGCGGCCAGCGCACGCCGGGCGGAGGCGCGCGGCGCTGCGCGCCGCGGTCGAAGGCGTAATGGTAGCGCGCGTCCGGCGCGATCGGTTCGCCGGTGTCGGCGTCCGTCGCGAGCTGCAGCGCGTAGCCCAGCTCCGCCATCAGCGCGAGCTCGAACCGGCGCAGCACCGGCGCCTGCGCGGCGCCGGCGGCGAGCTCGGCGAGCGCATCGCGATACGCCGCGTAGAGTCGCGGATGCGGGTCCTCGCGCGGAAGGAGCTTCAGCAGCAGCTCGTTCAGGTAGAAGCCGCAAAGGAGCGCCGAGCCCGAGGGCAGCGGCATGCCGCCGCGCCATTCGGCGCGCACCAGCGTCTTGAGCTCCCCTGCGCCGGACCACGACAGCGTGACCGGCTGGAACGCCTGCAGCACGCCGTGGAGCTCGGAACGCGGACGCTTGGCACCGCGCGCAACCATCGCGACGCGCCCCTCGCCCTCGGCGAACGCCTCGACGATCAGGCTCGTCTCCTTGTAGGGCCAGGCGTGGAGCACGAACGCGGGGCGGTCGACGCGCCGCTCGACCTCGCGACGCGCCATCAGGCCCCCCCGACGGGAATGAGACGTGCGGACGGACGGGTCATCGCGCTGGCCGGCGCTAGTAGCCCAGCCTCGCGAGCGACGCGTCGTCGTCGGCCCAGCCCTTCTTGACGCGCACCCAGACCTCGAGGTGCACGCGGCCGCCGAACAGGCGCAGCATCGACTTGCGCGCCTCCGTCGCGATCGTCTTCATCGTCTCGCCGCCCTGCCCCAGCAGGATCGCGCGCTGACCGGGCTTGTCCACCCAGACGACGGCGTGAATGAGGCGCGCGTCGCCCTCGTGCTCGAACGATTCGATGCCGACGGTCGTCGCGTAGGGGACCTCGTCGCCCAGTCGCCGGAAGATCTGCTCGCGCACGTACTCGGCGGCGAGGAAGCGCTCGTCCCGGTCGGTCAGGTCCTCGGGCCCGTAGACCGGCGGCCCGGCCGGAAGCAGTCTGGCGATCTCGCCCTTGAGCGCATCGAGCTGCGTGCCGCGCTCCGCCGACACCGGCACGACGGCCGCGAACTCGCGCAGCGTCGCGATCTCGGCGATCCGCGGCAGCAACGCGTCCTTGTCGTCGACGAGGTCGACCTTGTTCAGCGCCACGATGACCGGCTTGCCCGCGGGAACGAGCGCGAGCACGCGCCGGTCCGCCTCGTTGACGCGCGACGCGTCGATCGTCCATACGACCACGTCGACGTCGGCCAGCGCCTCGCGCACGGCGCGATTGAGTCGCGCGTTGAGCGGGGACCCGTGGCGCGTCTGAAACCCGGGGGTGTCGACGAACACGTACTGGATGCCGGGTTCGGTCAGGACGCCGACGATCCGGTGGCGCGTCGTCTGCGCCTTGCGCGACGTGATGCTGATGCGCTCTCCGACGAGCGCGTTGACCAGCGTCGACTTGCCGACCGAGGGCCGGCCGACGATCGCCACGTGTCCGCAGCGGTGGACGGCTTCGTCGCTCACGGCCCGCGCCCCGCGCTCCGCCCCGTCGCCGGCGAGACGACCTCGCCCCACGCGCGCTCGGCCGCGTCCTGCTCCGCCGCCCGACGGCTCGCGCCGACGCCCGGCGCGGCCACGCCGAGCGCGGGAATCCGGCACTCGACGGCGAACTGCTGGGCGTGCGCCTCACCGTGGGTGCCGACGACCGCGTACTCGGGAACGGAAATCCTGCGCGCCTGCAGCCATTCCTGGAGCCGCGTCTTGGGATCCTTGCCGAGCGTCGCCGGGTCCGCGAGCGCGAGCTCGTCCCCGTAGGCTGCGACGATCACGCGGCGCGCCGCCTCGAAGCCGCCGTCGAGGAACACCGCGCCGAACACCGCCTCGAGGGCATCCGCCAGGATCGAGCCGCGGTCGGCGCCGCCGCTGCGCTGCTCGCCCTCGCCGAGCCGGATCGCATCGCCCAGGTCGAGCAGGCGCGCGATCCGCGCGAGCGTGTCGCGGTTGACGAGGCTGGCGCGCGCCCGCGACAGGTCGCCCTCGTCGGTGGCGGGAAATCGCTCGTAGAGCGCGAGCGCGACGACGCAGTTCAGCACCGCGTCGCCTACGAATTCGAGCCGCTCGTTGTGGCGCGCGCCGTGGCTGCGGTGCGTCAGCGCCTGCGTGAGGAGTTCGGGCTTGCCGAAGACGTGGCCCAGCCGCCCGCGGAGCGCGTCCGGCATGCGCGGGACGCGGGCTACCTGCTCGCCGACACGTCGAAGTCCAGCAGCAGGCTGACGTTCCCGACCATGTGCAGCTGCTTCTGCCAGGAAAGCGACGCCGTGATCGTGTTGCCGACCTTCTCCACGTTGAGGTCGGCCGCGGTGACCGAGTCGATGTAGTCGGCCGCGATGTACTTCTCGAAGGACTTCTTGATGACCGCCGTCGTCGGGTCGGGCGCGTCGCGCAGCGACTTCTCGATCGCGGACCGGATCGTGAAGTACTCGACGTAGGACGGCACCATCCGGAATCCGACGATCGCGACGACGACGATGACGGCCGCCACGAAGAGGAATCCGATCATCGAAAGACCGCGCTGTGAGACCTTCGATGCCGTCATCATCCCTCCCCTCACCGGATCCCGCTCCCGACGCGCTTGAACGCGAGGCTCGAGATGTCGTCCCAGTTGAACCAGATGAAGAACGCCTTGCCGCGGATGTGATCGTCGGGAACGAAGCCCCAGTACCGGCTGTCGTCCGAGAAATCGCGGTTGTCGCCC
>JAKLIE010000111.1 GCA_022709775.1 Pseudomonadota bacterium | reverse complement strand
CGTCGTGCCGCGCGCCTCGCTCGCCGCGGAGATCGCGACGATCGCGCGCTCGCCGTTCGCGCTGGCCGTCGTCGCCGGGCTCGCGCTGGGCGTCGTCTGGCTCGTCGACGGCGTCGTCGGCTGGTCGAAGCGCACGCCGGGCTTCTGGGCCTGGGCGGCGGCCGGCGCACTCGCGCTTTCCGCACTGGTCGCGCTTGCCGGGCGTGCCCGTAGCGCGACCGCGCCGCCGGACGGGGCCGAAGCTGCCGCACCGGGCGGCGACGCGCTCGCCGGCGGCATCGTGTTCGGCGCGCTGATGGAGTTGCTGCGCCGACCGGGGATCGTACCGGTGCTCGCGTTCATCCTGATCTTCAAGCTGCCCGACGCCGCGATGGGTTTCATGGTGAAGCCGTTCTGGGTCGACGCGGGCTTCACGGCGGCGCAGATCGGCCTCGTGTCGGTGAACATCGGCCTCGCGCTGTCGATCGCGGGCGGCATCGCCGGCGGCTGGATCACCGATCGCATCGGCATCCTGCACGCGCTGTGGATCCTCGGGCTCGTGCAGGCGGCGTCGAACCTCGGCTACTGGGCGGCGGCACTCGCGCTCCCGGTCGTGGCGCCCGGCACGCCGATCCCGGCGGCGCACCAGGCGATCCTGTATTCGGCCTCCGCGATCGAGTCGTTCACCGGCGGGCTCGGCACCGCCGCGTTCCTCGCGTTCCTGATGGCGATCGTGCGCAGGGACCGCGCCGCCACCGAGTACGCGCTGCTCTCGTCGGTGTTCGCGCTGTCGCGCTCGGTGGCCGGGTGGGCGGGTGGCATCGGGGCGCAGTCGATGGGCTACGCGAACTGGTTCCTGCTCACGTTCTTCCTCGCGTTCCCGGCGCTCCTGCTGCTCCCGTGGGTGCGCCGGATGCTCGACCGGCAGTCGGGGCGGGACGACCCCGCCTGACGCGCTGGCCGCGGGCTGGCACCGGAATTGCACGTTAGCGCGAGACGGGCCAGACTCGAATTTCGAGCGGTCGACTCCCGCCCGCCATTGCCGCACCGGCCCACGATGAACCCCGACAAGTTCAGCGCGATCGCGCACCGCGACCACGACTACTGCAACCCCGTCGCCGCCGCGAAGATCGAACGCATCCTCGACCTGATGGCGCTCGACGCAGGCTCGCGCGTGCTCGACCTGGGATGCGGGCGTGCCGAGCTCGCGCTGCGCATCGTCGAGCGCTTCGGGTCGACCATCGTCGCGGTCGAGCGCTCGCCGTACATGCTCGACGCCGCGCGCGAGCGCGCCGAGTGGACCGGGGCGCTGGCGAAGCTCCACCTCGACGACCGCGACATCCGCGCGTTCCGCGCCGATCCGGAGACCTTCCACCTGAGCGTGATGCTCGGCGCGGGCGGCATCGACGGCGGCATCGCCGGCATCTGCCGCGCGCTCAGGGGTTGGACGAAGCCCGGCGGCTACGTGCTCGTCGGGGAAGGCTACTGGAAGCAGAAGCCCTCGGGCGACTACCTCGCGGTGCTGGGCGGCAGCGACGCGGCCGCACTCCTCGATCACCGCGGCAACGTGCAGGCGGGAATCGACGCCGGGCTCGTGCCGCTGCACGCGGTCGTCGCGAGCGACGACGAGTGGGACGAGTACGAGTGGAAGTACGCGCGCGCGATCGAGCGCTACGCGGGCGAGCAGCCGAACGATCCGGACGTCCCTGCGATGCTCGAGCGCGTCCGGCGCTGGCGCGACGCGTACCTGCGCTGGGGGCGCGACACGCTGGGCTTCGGCGTCTACCTGTTCTGGCGCCCGGGCGGGCGGGTCGCCGCCTAGCAGCGGCTGCCGGCGATCCGGGAAGGATGGGACCCGACCCTGTTCTTCATCCGTTGGCGCGGACGCGTACAAATAGGGTCAGACCCCATTGAAATAGGGTCACATTGAAATAGGGTCAGACCCTACTTGTCGTCCTCGGTCTCCCGCCGGGCGAGCTTCCAGGTAATCCCGCTCGAACACCGTCTTGAGCCGCTCCACCGCTACGTCGGCAGAAATGAGGAGGGTCAGACCCTCCTCGTCGCCGACGCCGATCCTGTCGAGCAAGCAGGGTCTGACCCTACTTTTGCTGTCGAGTTATTAGGGTCTGACCCTACTTTTCGTCGCCGACGCCGATCTTCTCGAGCGCCTCGGCGAGCTCGAGCCACTCGGCCTCGCGCCGGGCGAGCTCCCAGGTGATCTCGCCCGACCGCTCGATCGCCGGCTTGAGCCGCTCCTTCGCGTCGTCGGCGTAGGCCTCGGGCGTCGCGAGCCACGCGTCGAGCTCGCGCTTCTCCGCCTCGAGCGAGCGCATCGCCTCCTCGAGCTTCGCCTGCTTCGCGACGAGCGGTTTCCTCGCGTCGGACCGCTTCCGGCGCGCCTCGGCCTCGGCGCGCTTCGCGGACTTGCGGTCCGGCCCGGCGTCGGGGCGGGAGGATCTCGTGTCAACCGCCGCACGCCGGCGCAGCCCGAGCACGAAGTCGCGGTAGTCGTCTAGGTCGCCGTCGAACGGAACGACGCGTCCCTCGTTCACGAGCAGCAGCGTGTCCGTCGTCGCGGCCAGCAGGTGGCGGTCGTGCGCGACGACGACCAGCGCGCCGTCGAAGTCCTGCAGCGCCTCGGCGAGCGCCTCGCGCATTTCGATGTCGAGGTGGTTCGTCGGCTCGTCGAGGATCAGGAGCTGCGGACGCCGGCGAACGATCATCGCGAGCACTAGGCGCGCCTTCTCGCCGCCCGAGAAGCGCGCGACCGGCGCCGTCACCATGTCGCCGCGGAAGTCGAAGCCGCCGAGGAAGTCGCGCAGCGCCTGCTCGCGCGAGTCCGGCTCGACGCGCTGCAGGTGCAGGAGCGGCGATGCCTCGCCGTCGAGCTGCTCGAGCTGGTGCTGCGCGAAGTAGCCGATGGCGAGGTTCTGCGCGACGTGCCGCTCGCCGTGCGCGAGCGGCATCGTGCCGGCGAGCGCCTTGACGAGCGTCGACTTGCCCGCGCCGTTCGGGCCCAGCAACCCTATGCGGTCGCCGGCGAGGATCGACAGCTCGAGGTTCTCGAACACGGGCCGTGCGTCGCCGTACGAGAGCGTGGCGTGCTCGAGGCGCACCAGCTGGCGCGCGTGCGTCGCCGCCGGCGCGAACGCAAAGTCGAACGGGCTGTCGACGTGCGCGGCGGCGATGCGCTCCATCCGCTCGAGGGTCCTCAGCCGGCTCTGCGCCTGCTTGGCCTTCGTGGCTTTCGCGCGGAAGCGGTCGACGAACGACTGCAGGTGCGCGATCTGCCGCTGCTGCTTCGCGTAGGCGGACTGCTGCAGCGCGAGCTGCGCAGCGCGCTCGCGCTCGAACGACGAGTAGTTGCCGGTGTACGACTTGAGCTTGCCGCCGTCGACGTGCACGATCGACTGCGCGACCGCGTCGAGGAAGTCGCGGTCGTGCGTCACGAGCAGCAGCGTGCCGGGATAGCGCTTCAGCCAGTCTTCGAGCCACAGCACCGCGTCGAGGTCGAGGTGGTTGGTCGGCTCGTCGAGCAGCAGCAGGTCGGAGCGCGCGGCGAGCGCCTGCGCGAGGTTGAGTCGCATGCGCCATCCGCCCGAGAAGCTCGCGACAGGATCGGCGTGGCGCGCGTCGGCGACGCCCAGCCCCGCGAGCAGTTCGGAGGCGCGCGCGCGCGCGGCGTACCCGCCGATCGTCTCGTACCGGAGGTGCAGCTCGGCGAGGGCATGGCCGTCGGCAGCGTGCTCGAGCTCCGCCGCCGCGAGCGCCGCCTCGACCTCTCGCAGCTCCACGTCGCCGTCGAGCACGTAGTCGATCGCCGCGCGCTCGACCGCGGGCGTCTCCTGCGCGACGTGGGCGATCGTCCAGCGCGGCGGGATGTCGACCGTGCCCGCCTCCGGCAGGAGCTCGCCGCGCAACAGCGCGAACAGGCTCGACTTGCCGCAGCCGTTGGGCCCGACGATGCCCACCCGATGGCCCGGGTGCACCATCAGCGATGCGCCCTCGAGCAGGCGCAGCGCGCCGCGGGCGAGCGTGAGGTTGGCGATGCGGATCACGGTGCGATCAGGCGCGCGGCGACGGGCGCAGCGCGTAGTCGTAGTCGATCACCAGCGGCGCGTGGTCCGAGAACCGCCGGTTCACGTAGATCGACGCCGCGCGGGCGCGCGCGGCGATGCCCGGCGTCGCGATCTGGTAGTCGATGCGCCAGCCGACGTTCTTCGCCCAGGCCTGCCCGCGGTTCGACCACCAGGTGTAGCGCTCGGGACGCGGGTCGACGCGGCGGAACACGTCGACGAAGCCCAGCTCGTCGAACACGCGCGTGAGCCAGGCGCGCTCCTCGGGCAGGAAGCCGGAGTTCTTCTGGTTCGACCGCCAGTTCTTCAGGTCGATCGGCTGGTGCGCGATGTTCCAGTCGCCGCACAGGACGATCTCGCGTCCGGTCCGGCGCAGCGCCTCGAGGTGCGGCAGGAACGCGTCGAGGAAGCGGAACTTCGACGCCTGGCGCTCCGGGCCGCTCGAGCCGGACGGCAGGTAGAGCGAGATCACCGACAGCTCGCCGAAGTCGGCCTCGAGGTAGCGACCTTCGTGGTCGAACTCCGCGTGCCCGAACCCGGCCATCGGCCGGTGCGGCAGCTTCGAGTAGAGCGCGACGCCGCTGTAGCCCCTGCGCACGGCCGGGACGAACGTCGCGTGGCTGCTGCGCGGCGCCTTGAGCGGACGCGGGACCTCCTCCTCGAGGCACTTGATCTCCTGCACGCACACGACGTCCCAGGGCTCGGCGCGGGCGAGCCAGCGCGCGAATCCCTTGCGCTCGGCCGAGCGCAGGCCGTTGACGTTGAGGGTGACGATGCGCATCGTAGGCTCGGCGAGCGGAAGGCGCGCGAGTGTACACGACGCCCCGCGAAGTCGCGGCCGGATCGCGTCGCTCCGGGCCTTATACTGTGCGCTTCCGGCCCGGTCCTTCCCCGGCATGAGCGATTTCCGCCAGGCGTTCCTCGCGTTCTCCGTGGCACGTGACGTGCTTCGCTTCGGCGACTTCGTGACCAAGGCGGGACGCAGGACACCCTACTTCTTCAACGCAGGGCTGTTCAACGACGGCGAGAGCCTGAAGCGGCTGGGCGAGTTCTACGCGCAGGCGCTTCTCGCGTCGGGGACGGAATGCGATCAACTGTTCGGACCGGCGTACAAGGGCATCCCCCTGGCGTCGGCAACCGCCATTGCGCTCGCCGGGATGGGTCACAATGTGCCGTGGAGCTTCAACCGCAAGGAAGCGAAGGACCACGGCGAGGGCGGCAGCCTCGTCGGTGCGCCGCTCCGGGGGCGCGTGGTGATCGTCGACGACGTCATCAGCGCGGGAACCTCGGTGCGCGAGTCGGTCGAGATCATCATCGCGAACGGCGCCCGACCGGCGGGCGTGCTGATCGCGCTGGACCGGATGGAGCGCGGAACCGGAGCGCTGTCGGCCGTGCAGGAGGTGCGCGAGACCTACGGGATCCCGGTGACGGCGATTGCGACGCTCGACGACGTGATGGCGTTCATCGGGGCGCGCGGGGATCTCGTGAAGTGGCGTGACGCGGTGACGGCGTATCGCGCGCAATTCGGCGCGGCCTGAACGACGAGCGATGGAGAGGAATTCGACGATGCGGCGAGGACGACTCCGGGCGTGCGGCGCGATCGCGATCGCGGCGGCCATCGCGAGCGCGTCGCCGGCGGTTGCGCAGAAGCTCTACAAGTGGACCGACGAGAACGGCAAGGTCCACTACACGGACAAGGCGCCGGACCCGTCCCGCAGCGGCACGCAGCTCGACAGGCAGGGACGTCCGATCGCCCGCATCGAGCCTGCGCCCTCGCCCGAGCAGGCCCGGGCGAAGGAGGCCGAGGAAGAGCGGAAGAAGGCGGTCGCCAGGGAGCAGGAAGTGTCCGCCCGGCGCGACCGCGCGCTGCTCGCCTCGTACACGACCGAGGCGGAGATCGACCTCGCCCGCGCGCGCGCGGTCGCGACGGTGGAGTCGCAGATCGAATCCGCGCAGGCGTACCTCGCGCAGCTCACCAGGCGCAAGATGGACATCGACCTGCGCAAGTCGAAGCTGGGCGACAAGCCCGTCCCGCAGTCGCTCGAGCGGGAGAGCGAAGTCGCCGACAGCGAGTTCGCGAAGAACAGCGACCTGGTCGTCCAGAAGCGGCGCGAGCTCGCCGCGGTGACCGCCCGCTACGACGCCGACAAGCAACGCTGGCGCGAGTTGAAGTCCATCCAGGAATCGAATGCCGCGGCGGCCGCGCCGGCGAACCGCCCGCCGGCTCCCGTGGCCGCGTCGGGTCAGCAGGCGCCCGCCACCGGCGCGAAGAAGTAGTTCCGGCGCCGCGCCGGGCCGCGGGCGGCGCGCCCGGGCGGCCGATCGCGTGCCCCCGCCGGCCCGACGACCCTCCGGGTGCGATAATCATCGGTTTCCCGACCCGAATCGCAGGCCTCCCGATGGCGCAGTACGTGTACACGATGAACCGCGTGGGCAAGATCGTCCCGCCCAAGCGGCAGATCCTGAAGGACATCTCGCTCTCGTTCTTCCCGG
>JAKLIE010000110.1 GCA_022709775.1 Pseudomonadota bacterium | reverse complement strand
GTCGCTGCGCGGTGCCATCTCCGCGACGTTGAGGATGCGTCCCTCGGCATCGAGGTACGCGATCGACAGCGGGATGTAGGTGTTCCGCATCCAGAACGCGAGCGGCTGGGGCTCGGGAAACACGAACAGCATTCCGTGATCGGCGGGCAGGCTGAAGCGGTACATGAGGCCGATCGTGCGCTGGTCGGGCGTCGAGGCGACTTCCGCGGCGACCGTGTGCGGACCGACCTTGATGGTCGTGATCGGCAGCGACTGCGGCTTGCCGTCGGCGGGTTGCGCGGAGGCGGGCATCGGGGCGAGGAGGGCGACGAGGAGGGAGGCGAAGGCGAGCGTGGCGACGGATTTCTTCATGGCGTGGACACGACGCGCGTGCGTCGGAGATAGAGGATCCAGAGGGCGAAGCTCGCGAGCGTGAAGGCAGCCATCCCGAGGGCGAGGCCGACGAGCGACCGGTCGAGGATCGGCGCCACGGTACCCGCGATGATGCCCGAGAGCGTGAACTGGATGAAGCCCTGGAGCGACGAGGCGAGCCCCCGCATCGTCGGGAACAGGTCGAGCATCATCACGACGATGCTCGGCATCACGATCGACGAGCCGATCATGAACACGAACAGCGGCGCGACGTGGATCGCCACGTGCGGCGGCGCGAGGGCGGCGAGCGCGACGTTCAGCGCGCAGGCCGCGGCCATGAACAGGTAGCCGATCCGGATCGTGCTCCGCGCCGCGAGCCGCCCGGCGACCCGGCCGGACACGGTGGCGCCGATCATCACCCCGGTGATGATCGGGATGAACAGCCAGCCGAAGCCCCAGGTCGACACGCCGAGGAGGTCGACGAGGAACGACTGCGCGCCCGCGACGTAGACGAAGAACGCGCAGAAGTTGAGCGCCGGCACGAGCGCGAGCAGCAGGAATTCGGCCCGGCCCAGCACCGCGCGGTAGTTGCGCGCCATCGTGCGCGGGTGCAGCGGCGTGCGTGCGGACGCCGGATGGGTCTCCGGCAGCGAGCGGGCCGTCCATGCGAGGACGGCGAGCGTGAACGCGAAGAGCACCCAGAAGATCGACCGCCAGCCGAGCGTGTTCAGCAGGATGCCGCCGATGACCGGCGCGACCGCGGGCGCGATCGAGAACACCAGCGTGATCTGCGACATCACCTTCTGCGCCTCGGGCCCGTGGTAGCGATCGCGGATGATCGCGCGGCCGACGACCAGCCCGGCGCCGGCCGACAGGCCCTGCAGCGCGCGGACGAGCCACAGCGATTCGATGTTCCCGGCGATCGCGCAGCCGAGCGTCGCGACGGCATAGACGACCAGCCCCGCGAGCACGATCGGCCGGCGGCCGAGCGCGTCCGAAAGCGCACCGTGCCACAGCATCATGAACGCGTAGGCGAACAGGTACGCGGACAACGTCGCCTGCAGCGCCACCTGCGGAACGGCGAACTCGGCGCCGATCGCGCCGAACGCGGGCAGGTAGAGGTCGATCGAGAACGGCCCGAGCATCACGAGCGTCGCGAGCAGCGCCGCGAGCCCCCACGAGCGCCTTGCGGCGGGCGCGGATGCCTCGTGCTTTCGCTCGGGGCTCAACCGTCGATGCTCCTGCCCTCGAGGGCGGCGTCGACGGCGATGCGGTCGTACTTCGGCGCGAACAGCGAGATGAACGCGTAGGCGTAGCCGCGCAGGAACACGTTGCGGCGCAGCGCCAGGCGAGTGGTCGACGGCGCGAACAGGTGGCCGGCGTCGAGCTTGACGAAATGGCGGTCGCGCGCCGGGTCGAACGCCATCTGCGCGACGATGCCGACGCCCATGCCGAGTTCGACGTAGGTCTTGATGACGTCGGCGTCCAGCGCGGTCAGCACGACGTTGGGCTCGAGCCCGCGCGCGGCGAACGCCGCGTTGATCTGCGAGCGGCCGGTGAATGCGAAATCGTAGGTGACGATCGGGTACTTCGCGAGCGCCTCCAGCGTGAGCCCGCCCTTCGTCTTCGCGAGCGGATGGCCGACGGGCACCAGCACGCATCGGTTCCACGTGTAGCAGGGCAACGTGACGAGCTCCGGGTAGTCCGCGAGCGCCTCGGTCGCGATGGCGACGTCGGCGTCGCCCTGCGCCGTCAGCTCGGCGACCTGCCTCGGATTCCCCTGGTGCAGGACCACGCGGACCTTCGGGTAGCGCTCGGCGAATGCCTGCAGCACCTTCGGCAGCACGTAGCGCGCCTGCGTGTGGGTCGTCGCGATCGTGAGCGTTCCCGCGTCCTCGCGACGGTATTCGTCGGCGACCCGCCTCAGGTTGCCGATCTCGGTGAGCGCCTTGCGGGCGGTCGCCAGCACGACGCTGCCGGCGGGCGTGAGCGAGGCTAGCCGCTTGCCCTGCCGGACGAAGACCTTGAGTCCCAGTTCGTCCTCGAGCTGCCGGATCTGCTTGCTGATGCCCGGCTGCGACGTGTAGAGAGCCTCGGCGGCGTCCGAGACGTTGAGGCCGTGGTCGACGACGGCGCAGAGGTAGCGCAGTTGCTGCAGGTTCATGGGAGCGGAGAGCGGGGGGCGTCGGCGGCGCCCTTTGCTTATAGCCGCCGCGCTAGAATGGCAGGCAATGATATAACCAATCGGCGCCGACCGCCGCACCGCGGGCCGACGCGAGCCGCCCCACACCCGATCCGCCGACCGCATGTCCCAGCGCTTCATCGTCCACCCGACGCACCCGCAGATCCGCCTCGTCCGTCAGGCGGTGGCGCTGCTGCGCGGGGGAGGCGTGATCGTCTACCCGACCGACTCCTGCTACGCGCTCGGCTGCGGGCTCGACGCGTTCGACGCGGCGGCGCGCATCCGCTCGCTTCGCGGCATCGACGACCGGCATCACCTCACGCTCGTCTGCCACGATCTCGCGCAGGCCGGACGCTACGCGCGACTCGACAACTGGCAGTTCCGCGTCGTGCGCCAGGGCGTGCCGGGCAGCTACACGTTCCTGCTTCCGGCCACGCGCGAGGTCCCGCGTCGGCTCAAGCATCCCCGTCGGAGCACGATCGGCGTGCGCGTGCCCGCCCACCCGGTCGCTGCCGCGCTGGTCGCGGAGCTGGGCGAGCCGATCCTGTCGTCGTCGCTGATCCTTCCCGGCGAGGCCGAGCCGCTCAACGACCCGGACGCGATCGCCGCGTCGGTCGGGCGCAGGATCGACGCGTTCCTGGACGCGGGCCCCTGCTCGGGCGAGGCGTCGACCGTCGTCGACCTCGAGTCGCCGCCCGGCGCGGTCGTCCGCGTCGGTCGCGGGGACCCGGAGGCGCTGGGACTCGACTGACCGCGCGGCGGGCGGCCGGGCGGTCCGTCCGATCTGCGGTAGAATGCGGCCTCAATGGAGCTCCTGTCGCTCGAGCGGATCGCGCTGGCCGCGATTCCGATCATCCTGGCGATCACGGTGCACGAGGCGGCCCACGGCTACGTGGCACGGATGTTCGGCGACGGCACGGCATGGATGCTGGGCCGCGTCACCCTGAATCCGCTGAAGCATATCGACCCGGTCGGGACCGTGCTCGTGCCGTTCGCCACGCTTTGGCTGGGCGGGTTCCTGTTCGGCTGGGCGAAGCCGGTGCCGGTCAATTTCGGCAACCTGCGTCACCCGAAGCGCGACATGCTGTGGGTCGCCGCCGCCGGGCCGGGCTCGAACTTCGCGATGGCGCTGGCCTGGGCGACGGTCCTCGGCCTCGCGTCGGGCGGAGGCCCGTTCCCCAGCGCGGGCCTGCAGTACATGAGTTTCGTCGGAGTCGTGATCAACGTGTCGCTGATGGTCCTGAACCTGCTGCCGATCCTCCCGCTCGACGGCGGCCGCATCGCGCTGAGCCTGCTGCCGCGCTCGCTGGCGATCCCGTATTCGAACACGGAGCGGTTCGGATTCATGCTCGTGATCGTTCTCCTCGTCACCGGCGCGCTGGGCGTCGCGATGCGACCGCTGTTCCGCCTCGCCGTCGCCGCGATCGAGGCGATCACCGGCGTCGACCTGCCGGCCGGCCTCTGACCGACACTTCCATGTTCAACGACCGCGTGCTCTCAGGCATGCGTCCCACCGGACGCATGCACATCGGCCACTACCACGGCGCGCTGCGCAACTGGATCCGGCTGCAGGAGGAGCACGAGTGCCTGTTCTTCGCCGCCGACTGGCACGCGCTGACCACGCATTTCGACGAGACGGAGTCGATCTCGGACACGGTGTGGGAGATGTTCGTCGACTGGCTCGCCGCGGGGCTCGACCCGACGCGCGCCACGCTGTTCATCCAGTCGCGCGTTCCCGAGCACGCCGAGCTCACGCTCCTGCTCGGGATGATCGCGCCGGTGGGATGGCTCGAGCGCGTGCCCACCTACAAGGACCAGCAGCAGCGGCTCGCCGACCGCGACCTGTCGAACTACGGCTTCCTCGGCTACCCGGTGATGCAGAGTGCGGACATCCTGATCTACCGCGCGAACATGGTGCCGGTGGGCGAGGACCAGGTGTCCCACATCGAGCTCACGCGCGAGCTCGCGCGGCGCTTCAACCACATCTACGGACAGGAGCCCGGGTTCGAAGAGAAGGCGAAGGCCGCGGTGAAGAAGCTGGGCGCGAAGAAGGCGAGGCGCTACAACGAGCTGCGCGACGCGTTCCAGGAGAAGGGCGACGAGGCCGCGCTCGCCACCGCGCGCGAGCTGCTGGAGGACACGCAGAACCTGTCGCTCGGCGACCGCGAACGGCTGTTCGGCTGGCTCGAGGGCGCGCGCCGCGTGATACTGCCGGAGCCGCAGCCGCTGCTGACGGAAGCGCCGAGGGTGCCCGGGCTCGACGGCCAGAAGATGTCGAAGTCGACCGGCAACGCGATCTTCCTGCGCGAGGAGCCCGCCGAGGTCACGCGCAAGATCCGCACGATGCAGACCGACCCCGCGCGCGTGCGGCGCACCGATCCCGGCAACCCCGAGCGCTGCCCGGTGTGGCCGCTGCACGCGATCTATTCGGACCAGGCGACCCGCGACTGGGTATGGAAGGGCTGCACGACGGCGGGCATCGGCTGCCTCGACTGCAAGCAGCCGGTCATCGAGGGCATCCTGAAGGAGCAGGCGCCGATGCACGAGCGCGCGCAGAAGTACCTCGACGACCCGCAGCTCGTTCGCAACATCGTCGCCGACGGCTGCGAGCGCGCGCGCAAGCTCGCGGAGGAGACGATGGTCGACGTGCGCGAGGCGATGGGCCTCCGGTACACCTGATGTCCGCCGAAGCCTCGCTCGACCTCGAGCATCCGTCGCCCGCGCCGAAGCCGGTCGCGCGCGTCTACGGCGAGCCGCTCGCCGAGCTGCCGGTCGACCTCTACATCCCGCCCGAGGCGCTCGAGGTGTTCCTCGAGACCTTCGAGGGACCGCTCGACCTCCTGCTCTACCTGATCCGCAGGCAGAACGTGAACGTGCTCGACATCCCGATGGCGGAGCTCACGCGCCAGTACCTGGGCTACGTCGAGATGATGCGGCGCACGCAGCTCGAGCTCGCGGCCGAGTACCTGCTGATGGCCGCGGTGCTCATCGAGATCAAGTCGCGCCTCCTGCTGCCGCGGCCGCCCGCGCCGCACGGCGAGGAGGCCGAGGACCCGCGCGCCGAGCTCGTCCGCCGGCTGCTCGAGTACGAACGCATGAAGGCGGCAGCGCAGGCGATCGACGCCATGCCCATGGCGGAGCGCGACTTCGCGCTCGTGCGCGTCTGGTTCGACCGCGTCTCCACGGCGCGGCTCGCGCACGTCGAGCCGGCCGACCTGCGCGCCGCCTGGGCGACGCTGGTCCAGCGCGCCAGGGTCAACCGCCATCACCTGGTGACGCGCGAGCAGCTGTCGGTGCGCGCCGAGATGAGCCGGCTGCTCAAGGCGCTCGCGCCGGGCCGCTACGCGGAGTTCACGACGCTGTTCGCCGAGCACGCGGACGTGCCGCACCTCGTCGTCACGTTCCTGGCCGTGCTCGAGCTCGTGCGCGAGCAACTGGTCGACGTGACGCAGGCCGAGCCGTACGCGCCGATCCACGTCCATGCGAAGGGCGAGACCGCGTTCGCGCTGGCCGCCGAAAACGAATGAACGACGAGAGCCTGCCTCCTGGCGCGGACGAGCGTCCGGCCGACGCCGGACCACCATCGCCGCCCGCCGACGCGCAAGGCGGCACGCAGGACGCCGCCGCGGCCCCCGCCGGCGACCTCGCCGAGATCAAGCGCGTGCTCGAGGCGGCGCTGCTCGTCGCGGGCGAGGCGATGCCCGCGGCCCAGCTCGCGCGCCTGTTCGAGCCGCCGCTCGACGGCGAGACCGTGCGCAAGCTCCTCGAGGAGCTCCGGGCCGACTGGTCCGGGCGCAAGGTCGAGCTCGCGCTGGTGGCGTCGGGCTGGCGCTTCCAGGCCGCGCCGTCGGTCCAGACCTACCTCGACCGGCTCTCGCCCGAGAAGCCGCCGAGATACTCGCGTGCCGTGATGGAGACGCTCGCGATCATCGCTTACCAGCAACCCGTCACCCGCGGCGACATCGAGGCGATCCGCGGGGTGGCCGTGTCGACGAACGTCGTCAAGACGCTCGAGGACCGGCAGTGGGTGGAGGTC
>JAKLIE010000011.1 GCA_022709775.1 Pseudomonadota bacterium | reverse complement strand
TCCAACAACGAGAAGGAGCTGCCCGACGCGTTCCTGCGCCGCTGCTTCTTCCACTACATCCGCTTCCCGGACAAGGAGACGATGACGCGGATCGTCGACGTCCACTATCCGGGGCTGAAGAAGGCGCTGCTCGCCGAGGCGCTCGAGGTGTTCTTCAGCCTGCGCGAGGTGCCGGGACTCAAGAAGAAGCCGTCGACCTCCGAGCTCCTCGACTGGCTGAAGCTCCTGCTCGCCGAGGACATCCCGCCGGAGGCGCTGAAGAGCGGCGACCGCAAGGTGTTCATCCCGCCGCTGCACGGTGCGCTGCTCAAGAACGAGCAGGACGTGCACCTGTTCGAGCGGGTGGCCTTCATGGCGCGGACGGGGCGATAGGGCGACGCCGGGGCGCGCTCCGCGGGTCGGGCGCCGGCACGACGCGGCGGGGGCAGGCGGAGGGCGGGCGCCCGCCAGTGGGCCGACCCAAGGGAACCGGGAGCCGGAAACACGGGGATTGAGCGGATGGCGCGATTCATCGAACCGGTCACGCTCGTCGGGCGCCACGCGACGCTCGAGCCGCTCGACGCGTCGCACGTCGCGCCGCTCGCGGAGGCCGCGAGCGACGGCGAGCTCTGGCAGCTCTGGTACACGGCCGTCGCGCCGCCGCAGAGGATGGGCGAGTACGTGGCGACCGCGCTCGACATGCGCGAGCGCTTCGACGCGATGCCGTTCGCCGTGCGCGACGCGACCGGAGCCGTCGTCGGCTGCACGCGGTTCTTCAACGTCGACGCGGCGAACCGCCGGGTCGAGATCGGACACACCTGGTACGCGAGGCGCGTCCAGCGCACCCCGCTGAACACCGAGTGCAAGCTGCTGCTGCTGACGCACGCGTTCGAGAAGCTCGGATGCATCGCCGTCGAGTTCCGCACGCACTGGTTCAATCAGGCGAGCCGGGCGGCGATCGCCCGGCTCGGCGCGAAGCAGGACGGCGTGCTGCGCAACCACCAGATGAGCGCGGACGGCGTGAAGCGCGACACCGTCGTGTTCAGCATCATCGACAGCGAGTGGCCCGCGGTGAGGAAGCACCTCGGGTTCCAGCTCGAGCGGCCGCGCTGATCGACGCGGCCGGGCCGGCGGCTACTGCTTCCTGCAGCAGAGCGCGGAGGCCCCGACGTCGCGGTCGCGGTTCATGCAGGTGACTTCCCAGCGGGTGGGCGAGGCGTAGCGCATCGACTGCACGCCGCCGTCCGGGCAGGTCGCTCCGCCGCCCACGAGGATCTCGTCGGCCGCGCACTCGACGGCCGCGGAGCGCTGACGGCTCGCCTGGGCCTCGACGACGCGGCACGCGCCGACGACGCCCGGCGGTCCTGCCGGTCCCGCAGGGCCCTGGGGTCCCGTCGATCCCGCGGGCCCCGGCATGCCCTGCGGCCCCGGGGGGCCGGGGGGGCCCTCCGGGACCGACGAGCACTCGAGCGCGGCAGTAAGCGCCTGCGCCTCGATCACCAGCGGAGCCTTCGAGCCGAGGAACCATATGATCCTGCCCTCGACCGTCGGATCCAGCGTCACCGCGTGCGCGCGCGGCGTGTAGCCCGGTTCGATGGAGATTGGCGGATCGAATCGCGACGGTTCGAAGAAGTTGATCGCCGGCGTCGCGGCCGAGTCCTTGAAGCTGAACGTGCCGAAGCGGAACGTGTAGGTGTTCGCGTCGAGGACGTCGTAGCACTCGAACTTCGGGTAGACGAGGTCGTCGTCCGACGCCCGCGCGATCGCGGGGAGCCAGGCGGCGACCGCCGCGCAGAGCGCGAGCGCGCACGAGAGCTGCGCGCAGGGGCGCGGTTGCGGCAGGCGTTCGGCCATCGGCGACAAGATCCTCTCCCCGGTCGAGACACGCCCGACGGGCCGGCGTGCCGGCCGCGAGTGTAGCGCGGAACCGACCGGCATGCATGCGGCGGCGCGGGCGTAGAATCGTCGCCGGGCCGGAGCCCGCCCGGCAGGGGCCGGAGGCGCTGCGCCGACCCGCCCACGATCGGCGACACAACCCTTGAGCACCGCTTCCCGCCTGCTCGGTCCGATGCGCGTCCCGTTCCTGGCGCTCTCGCTCGTCTGCGTGGCGCTCGGTGTCGCGACCGCGTGGCACGCGGAAGGCCGGGTCGCGTGGCCGCTCGCCGCACTCTCGCTCGTCGCCGCGCTGGCCGCGCACATCAGCGTCAACGCGTTCAACGAGTACCTCGACTTCAGGAGCGGGCTCGACTTCAGCACGCAGCGCACGCCGTTCTCCGGCGGAAGCGGCGCACTGCCCGCCGATCCGTCGGCCGCCCCGCTCGCGCTCGCGATCGCCGTCGTCTCGTTCCTCGTCGTCGCCGCGATCGGGCTCTGGCTCGTCGCGCTGCGGGGGACGGTCCTGTTGCCGCTCGGCATCGCGGGACTGGTGCTCGTCGTCGCCTACACGAGCCTCCTCACGCACGACCCCTACGCGTGCCTCGTCGCACCGGGACTGGGCTTCGGGCCGCTGATGGTCGTGGGGACGCACATCGCGGTGGCCGGACGATACGACTCCGCGGCGGGCATCGCGGCGCTCGTGCCGTTCTTCCTCGTCAACGCGCTTCTGCTCCTCAACCAGTTCCCCGACGTCGAGGCGGACCGCGGGGTCGGCCGGCGGCACCTGCCGATCGCGTGGGGGCGCCCTCGCGCGGCGAAGGTGTTCGCCGCGCTCTACGCGCTCGCGTATCTGTCGCTCGTCGGGGGCGTCCTTGCCGGGGCGCTCCCTTGGCCGTGCCTGCTGGGGCTCGCGACGCTCACGCTCGCGGTTCCGGCGGCGCGCGACGTGCTGCGCCATCCGGACGACGTGAAGGCGCTGCTGCCGGCGATGGGGCGCAACGTGATGGTGAACCTCGCGACGCCGGCGCTGGTCGCGACCGGCCTGTTCGTCGGCTGAGCGCAGGCGCGATGCTGGTCGATTTCTTCCTGCACCTCAAGTCGTTCAAGCTCCCGGTCTCGACGCGCGAGTTCCTGACGCTGCTCGAGGCACTGGAGGCGCGCGTCGTGTCGCTCTCGATCGACGACTTCTACGCGCTCTCGCGCACGACGCTCGTCAAGGACGAGCAGCACTTCGACCGCTTCGACCTCGCGTTCGGCAGCTACTTCAAGGGCATCGACGCGATCTTCGACATCCGCGCGACCATCCCCGAGGAGTGGCTGAAGAAGGAGTTCATGCGCACGCTGTCCGACGAGGACCGAAGGCGCATCGACGCGCTGGGCGGTCTCGACAAGCTGATGGAGACGTTCAAGCAGCGGCTCGCGGAGCAGAAGGAGCGGCATGCGGGCGGCAGCAAGTGGATCGGCACCGGCGGCACGAGCCCGTTCGGCGCGTACGGCTACAACCCCGAAGGCATCCGCATCGGCCAGGCCGAGGGGCGCGCGAGGAGCGCGGTCAAGGTCTGGGACGCTCGCGATTTCGCGAACCTCGACGGCGGCGTCGAGCTCAACACGCGCAACCTCAAGGTCGCGCTGCGGCGCCTGCGCAAGTTCGCGCGCGAGGGCGTTCCCGAAGAGCTCGACCTCGACGGCACGATCGAGGGCACCGCGCGCAACGCAGGATGGCTCGACCTGAAGCTCCAGCCCGAGCGGCGCAACCGGGTCAAGGTGCTGCTGTTCCTGGACGTCGGCGGGTCGATGGATCCGCACGTCGAGGTCTGCGAGCAGCTCTTCTCGGCCGCGAAGAGCGAGTTCCGCCACCTCGAGCACTTCTACTTCCACAACTGCATCTACGACCACGTCTGGCGCGACAACGCGCGCCGCCGCACGGAGCGCGTGTCGACGCTCGAGCTGATCCGCACCTACGGGCCGGACTGGCGCGTCGTGATCGTCGGAGACGCGGCGATGAGCCCGTACGAACTCCTCGAGGTCGGCGGCAGCGTCGAGTACAGCAACGACGAGGCCGGCCTCGCGTGGCTGACGCGGCTGTTCGAGCACTTCAGGCACCGGATCTGGTTCAATCCCGAGCCCTCGCGCGCGTGGGAGTACACGCGCTCGACGCAGATCGTGCTGCGGGCGCTGGGACCGAAGATGTTCCCGCTCACGCTCGCGGGCGTCGCGGAGGGGATCGACGCGCTGCGGAAATAGGCCGCGGCGGTTTCGGCGCGTCGATACGTGCGCCGGTGGCGGGCATCCAGCGTGTGCGGACGCGCATGCCTGGGTCGCCCGTGCGCGAGCCGCCCGTGCCCGGCAGCGACTTCGCGATGGGCATGCTCGAGCCGAACGGCGCCGCCGAGGCGGGCGCGCACAGGATGCCGCGGCGCATTTCCGCCCCTGCCGTCATCGCACGATCACCCTTGCGTCGGCCACCGCCAGCCGCTCGTTCGCGCATTCGACCTTCACGCGGAACCGATGCTCGCCTGCGGGCGGCTCGACCGCGTCGAGCGCGATCTCGACCGCCCGACGCGCGCCCGGCGCGAGGCCGAACCACTCGGACGCGCCGTGGAGATAGCCATTGCGCGACGTGTAGCCGTCGACCATCGCGCGGCACTGGCGCAGATCCTCGCGCCCGTCGTTGATCGCCTCGACGTCGAGCTTCGCCTTCCCCGACGCCGACCTCATCGTCGCGGTCCCGGCGACCTGCACGGCGACACTGCGCCCGGTGATCCGGCCTTCGAGCGGCAGCAGCGCGCCGCTCTCCGCGACGATGAACGCCGGGACGAACACGAGCGCCGCGACGCCCACCGTCCCGACGAGGAGCAACGCGAGGTCCGCGGCGTACACGGCGCCCGACGCCGGGAGCGTCGCGCCCTCGCCTTCGATGTCGTAGGTTCCGGCATCGAGGATGTCGGTCGACTCGCGCACGTCGACCTTCAGGCGGCGGCCGAGCGCCGCCATCACGCGCGGGCGGACGGACGCGAAGAACACGCCCAGCCACGCCAGGTAGGCGGCGAAGAGCGCGATGCCCAGCCAGGCGGCGGGGCCGATGGCGGAGAGGTTCATCGTGGCGGACGCGCACCCGAACCGCGCCGGGCGCTCCCGCCATCATCGCGCAGTGCGCGCCCCGATGCGAAGGACTCCCGGTCCCGCCGGCCGTCAGTGCTTGGCGTGCGCGGGGGCCGAAGCCGGAGCCGCCGTCAGCGCCTTCACCGGTGCGTTGACGACGATCGTCGACGCGCGTCCGTCCTTGTCCTTGAACGTCAGCGTGATCGGTACCGCGTCGCCTTCCTTGAGCGGCGCCTTCAGCGCCATAAGCATCACGTGGTAGCCGCCGGGCTTCAGCTCGACGATCTTGCCGGCGGGCAGCGGGAGCGCGCTGATGGCCGACATCCTCATCACGCCGCCGTCCATCTTCATCTCGTGGATCTCCACGATGCCGGCGACGGGCGACGAGGCGCCGACGAGCGAGAGGTCGAACGGGGCGCGCAGTTGCATGAACGCGCCGGTGGCCTTCTGGCTTTCGACGGTGCCGCGCACCCAGGGATCGGTGACGGCGACCTGCGCGATGGCGGCGGGAGCCGCGGCGAGCGCGGCGGCGAGGACGAACGGGCGAACGAGGTTCATGTCGATTCCTGTGTCTGATCCGGTGCCGCGGAGGCGGCGGGCGCCGGCGAAAGGACCGGCGCGACGACGGCGGGCACGCCCGCCGCGATGCGGATAGCGATCAGGCAGGGGGCGCGCGCGCCAACGCCGCGCGCACCACGACCGGCGGGAATGGCGCGGCCCCTGCGATCGCGTTCCGCAGCAGGACGATCGGGATGACCGGGTGGGATGGCGGTGCGCGCGGCGGTGCGGACGCGGTCGACCCGCAGCACGCGTCGCAGCCGAGTGCCGCGCCGGCGTTGCCCGGCGAGCCGGGCACGATCTTGCCGCCGACGCAGAGGTCGCCGCCGACGCCGGCCATCGCGACCCGCGACGGCATTGCGTGCACGGGCAGCGCGAGCGCGACCAGCATCGCGACGAGCGCCAGCCAGGCGGCGGGACGACGGAGCGAGCGTTGACGCATTGCCGCATTCTACTGAAGCGTCCGACCCCGCGCCTTGAAGCCTGATCAAGGTCCAAGCAACAGTCCGGGCCGTTTTTCTTGACCCGGGTCAAGAAATTCCGGGCCGGGGAGGGAGGGTCGTTGCGACCCCCATCCCTCGCGGCTAGGCTCCCCCTCCACCCCAACATCTTGTGGTTTGCGGCAAAGGGGGATGTTGCGCCGCATCAGGGAGGAAACGATGGAGGAGACGACCGCGGAACGAACGGCGGGGACCCGGTCGGGCCCTGCGCTGCCTTGCGCGATGGTCAAGCGCGACGGCCGCCGGGTGCCGTTCGAACTCGCGAAGATCGCGTCGGCGATCGAGCGCGCCGGTGCCGCGACGGGCGAGTTCGGCAAGGTGGAGGCGGGGCGGATCGCCGATGCGGTCGGCCTTGCGCTGGCGCTTCGCGACAACCCCGGCGAACCGGGGATCGAGGCGATCCAGGACACGGTCGAGCGCACGCTCGCCGCGGCCGGCTGGTTCGACACCGCGCGCGCCTACATCGTCCATCGGGAGCGCCACGCGCGGTTGCGCGACCAGAAGAAGACGCTGGTCGACGTCGCCGCGTCGATCGACGAGTACCTGGAGCAGAAGGACTGGCGCGTCAACGCCAATGCGAACCAGGGCTACTCGCTCGGCGGCCTCATCCTCAACGTCTCGGGCAAGGTCGTCGCCAACTACTGGCTCTCGCACGTGTACGCGCCCGAGATCGGCCGCGCGCACCGCGAGGGCGACGTGCACATCCACGACCTCGACATGCTCGCCGGCTACTGCGCCGGCTGGTCGCTGCGGCGCCTGCTCTTCGAGGGGTTGAACGGCGTGCCGGGCAAGGTCGAGGCGGGTCCCGCGAAGCACATGTCGAGCGCGGTCGGCCAGATCGTCAACTTCCTCGGCACGCTGCAGAACGAGTGGGCCGGCGCGCAGGCGTTCAGCTCGTTCGACACGTACATGGCGCCGTACATCCGCGCCGACGGCATGAGCTACGACGCGGTCAAGCAGAGCATCCAGGAACTGATCTACAACCTGAACGTGCCGTCCCGCTGGGGTACGCAGACGCCGTTCACGAACCTGACGTTCGACTGGACCTGCCCCGAGGATCTGCGCGAGCAGGTGCCGGTGATCGCCGGCCGCGAGATGCCGTTCACCTACGGCGAGCTGCAGGCCGAGATGGACATGATCAACCGCGCCTACATCGAGGTGATGACCGAGGGCGACGCGAAGGGGCGCGTGTTCACGTTCCCGATCCCGACCTACAACATCACGCCGGACTTCGACTGGGACCACCCGAACTGCGAGGCGCTGTTCGCGATGACGGCGAAGTACGGGCTGCCGTACTTCCAGAACTTCCTCAACTCGGAGCTCAAGCCCAACATGATCCGGTCGATGTGCTGCCGCCTGCAGCTCGACCTGACCGAGCTCCTGAAGCGCGGCAACGGGCTCTTCGGCAGCGCCGAGCAGACCGGATCGCTCGGCGTCGTCACGATCAACTGCGCGCGGCTGGGATACACGCACGCCGGCGACGAGGTCGGGCTCTACGCGCGGCTGGACGAGCTGCTCGGCTGGGCGCGCGACAGCCTCGAAGTCAAGCGCAAGGTGATCGGCCGCCTGATCGACCAGGGACTCTTCCCGTACACGAAGCGCTACCTCGGCACGCTGCGCAACCACTTCTCGACGATCGGCGTGAACGGCGTCAACGAGATGATCCGCAACTTCACGCGCGACGCGCACGACATCACGTCGCCCGAGGGCCACGCGTTCGCGGTTCGCCTGCTCGACCACGTGCGCACGCGCATCCGCGGTTTCCAGGAGGAGACCGGCCACATGTACAACCTCGAGGCGACGCCCGCCGAGGGGACGACCTACCGGTTCGCCAAGGAGGACCGCAAGCGCTGGCCCGACATCCTGCAGGCGGGCACGACCGCAACGCCGTACTACACGAACAGCTCGCAGCTGCCGGTCGGGTTCACCGACGACCCGTTCGAGGCGCTCGCGCGGCAGGAGGAGCTGCAGTCGAAGTACACGGGCGGCACCGTGCTGCACCTGTACATGAACGAGCGCGTCTCCTCGCCCGACGCGTGCAAGGCGCTGGTGCGCCGCTCGCTCGAGCGCTTCCGGCTGCCCTACATCACGATCACGCCGACGTTCTCGATCTGCCCGTCGCACGGCTACCTGGCGGGCGAGCACGAGTACTGCCCGAAGTGCGACCAGGAGCGTCTAGAGGAGAAGCGGCGCAAGCTTGCTGCGTGAACGCAGGACGCACGACGAACGAATAACGCGAACACCGGATCGACTCCGGCCATCCCGGACAGGAGGGAACGAGATGAACGACATGACCGACATCCGCCGCATCGCCGAAGCGACGATCACGCTCGCCGACGACGAGCGGCAGCGCTGCGAGGTGTGGACGCGCGTGATGGGCTACCACCGGCCCGTCGCGTCGTTCAACATCGGCAAGAAGGGCGAGCATGCCGAGCGGCGTTTCTTCACCGAGGCTTGCGCGCAGCCGCATCTGTGACGCCGGAGGGCGGTGAGGTGCGCGCGGAGCCCGCCCCCGCGAACGGGCTGCGCGATCCGGCAGACCTGCGCATCGGTGGCGTCACGCCGTTCTCGACGGCCGACTGGCCCGGCAGGCTCGCGGCGGTCCTGTTCCTGCAGGGCTGCCCGTGGCGCTGCGGCTACTGCCACAACCCGCACCTCCAACCCGCGATCGGGCCCGTGGCGCACGACTACCGGGCGACGCTCGCGTGGCTCGAGGGCCGCCGCGGGCTCCTCGACGCGGTGGTGTTCTCGGGCGGCGAGCCGACGGCGCAGGCGGCGCTCGGGTCCGCGATGCGCGAGGTGGCGGGCCGCGGTTTCGCGATCGGCCTGCACACGGGCGGCGCGTACCCGCGCCGGCTCGACGAGGTGATCGACGACGTCGACTGGATCGGGCTCGACGTGAAGGCGCCGGCGGGCGGCTATGCGACGGTCACCGGCATCGGCGGCAGCGGCGCCGCCGCCGGTGCGAGCCTGCGGCTCGTCGCGGCGTCGGGCGTCGACTACGAGGTCCGGACGACCGTGCACCCGGACCTCTTACCGGAGGATGCGCTCCTGCGTCTCGCCGACGAGCTCGCGTCGCTCGGCGTGCGCCGCTGGGCGCTGCAGCCGTTTCGGCCGACCGGCTGCGCCGATGACGTGCTCGTGGCCGCGTCGCCGCGCGGCGCGAGGATTGCGGACGACCTCGTCGCGCGATTGCGCGAGCGCGTGCCGGGTGTCGACGTGCGCGACTGACGATCTGCCGAACCGTGGGGCCACCTTCCTTCGCGTTCCTCGCGGGTGCTCCTGATCCGCGGGGATCGCCAAACGGTGGGTGGCCGCGGACAAGGGCAGTTGCTACGGCGAAATTGGAATTGACCCGTTTTCGTGGACACCTGAGTATTTGGCTGGACTTCCCACGGTCTGGCAGGCACTTCCGGCCTATGATTTGAGCATAGGAGGGAGTCCATGAGTACGCAGCGGTTCACCCCGGAATTTAAGGAAGAAGCGGTCCGGCAAGTCGTCGATCGCGGCTATTCGGTAGGGGACGTGTCGGCTAGGCTGGGCGTGTCGAGCCACAGCCTCTACAAGTGGGTCAAAGCGGTTACGCCGGATAAATCCGAGAAGCAGGCAACCGAACTCGTCGAGGCGAAGAGCGAGATTCTCCGACTTCGCGCGCAGCTCCGCCGCACGGAAGAGGAGCGCGATATTCTAAAAAAAGCCGCGCGGTACTTTGCGAAGGAGCCCGAGTAAAGTACCGCTTCATCAACGAACACCGCCACGAGCACACCGTCAAGGTCATGTGTCGAATGCTAGACGTTGCGCGCGCGGGATTCTATGAATGGCTGCAGCGGCCGCTTTCACAACGGGCCATCGAAGATCAGCGTCTGCTCGCGCTGATTCGCGATTCGTATGTCGCCAGCGGGCGGGTGTACGGATCGCCTCGCGTCTTTGGCGACCTGCGAGAAGCTGGCGAGACCTGCGGTGTACATCGCGTGGCGCGGATCATGCGTAGCAACAAGATACGGGCGGTCAGAGGCTACAAGACGCATCGCCATGTCGCCGGTCGCCCCTCCATTCTCAATCCCAATCGGCTCAACCGCGAATTCACGGTGGCCGCGCCGGATCTTGCGTGGGTGACCGACATCACCTATATCCGCACGTGGCAAGGATGGCTGTACCTGGCCGTCGTCCTTGCTCTGTACTCCCGCCGTGTGATCGGCTGGTCAATGAAGCCCACGCTGGCGCGCGAGCTGGTGCTCGATGCATTGTTGATGGCTATCTGGCGCCGCAAGCCGCAACAGCGCGTCATTGTTCACTCGGATCAAGGGTCGCAATATGGCAGCGAAGATTGGACGCGGTTCTGCGCCGCCAATGGACTCGATCCCAGCATGAGCCGGCGCGGAAACTGTTGGGATAATGCCGTCGCCGAGTCCTTCTTTAGCAGCCTCAAGAAGGAGCGAATCCAGAAACGCATCTACAAGACCCGCGACTTGGCACGGGCCGACATCTTCGACTACATCGAAGTCTTCTACAATCGCATCCGACGCCATAGCCATCTCGACGGCGTCAGTCCCGAGGCCTTTGAACGGGCCTCGGCGTGAGGCGCCGGCGTGTCTGCCATTCCGTGGGAATTCCAATTCCAATTCCACCATGTTGGTTTTTCAACTATTCGATTTGAAGTGGACAAGTGCGATGTTTGCTCGATTCGCGCGCGTGCTTGTTTTTTCGCTCGTCGCGCTACCGCATCCAGCGGCGGCGCTGACGGCATTGGACTTGATCGGCCCGGACTCGGCCTCTCCGTCGCCAACAATGCCGGCATCAGGACAGACGGTGAATTTCACTATCACGGACTTCACCGGTGTAGGGGCCGAAGTCGAGCAGAAAACGGTCACTCAAATCGGCTTGACGTTTGAGATTCGCGCGAAGATCGTAATGGGGTATTACGATGTTTTGGGAAGCTACAAGATCATCGAGGATCTGGGACCGTTGGATGCGGGCACCTATACAGTGCGGTACATCGCCGAAGCGCGACGGTTCGACCAACCATATTCCGGCGAGACCAAGACGTTTACTTGGCAATTCGTGGTGATCGACAGCGCGAATGGAACCAAGGCGATCGAGTACTACAACCCGCCGCGCGATCACTACTTTCTCACGACGTCCGCGACGGAGATCGCGCTACTCGATTCAGGGTATTTCCCCGGCTGGCAACGCACGGGCGAAAGCATTGCGGTGATCAAGTCTGGTTCGCCGGTGGCGGATTTCGCGAGCACGTGCCGGTTTTACGGCAAGCCCGAGGCAGGCCTCGACACGCACTTCTACTCGGCCTATCGCTCCGAGTGCGACTACGTGATCGCGAACGCCGCGGATGCGTGGATCCTCGAAAGCGAGGACGCGTTCCGCATCTTCCCTGTCGACCTCGCGACCGGCGCGTGTCCGGTGAATCTGGTGGGGGTACACCGCGCCTGGAACGGAAGCATGGATGTCAACCACAGGTATACGACGTCCGATGCCATACAAGCGGCAATGATCGCGAGCGGGTGGGTAGCGGAAGGCTCGGGACCGAATGTCGTCGTGTGGTGCGCGTTGCCTCCCGACGTGCCCGTGCAGTAGCCGCTCCCTGCTGCGGTTGCGGTGGCGACGTGTCCAGAGGTCGCCCGCTCGCCGACACGCGTCCGGCTGACGCCGGACCCACATAGGTGCGGGACCCGCAGTGGTACGCGCGCCGGACCGCAGCCGACGCCAGCGACGCGACCAGCAGTGCCGCGCAC
>JAKLIE010000109.1 GCA_022709775.1 Pseudomonadota bacterium | reverse complement strand
TGAGCCCCCGGCTCTCGACCCGCCCCTCGCCGCGCAGGACCAGCGCGGCGAGGCCGCGTGCCTCGCCGACCGTCGCGATCCGGTAGCGGTTCGCGGCGTGCTCGAAACGGTAGGTGGCGTTGCCGATGTGCAGCGGCCCGTAGAAGACGCGGTACGCGAGGTCGACGCGTGCGGGCAGCGTGCGCATCGACGGCGGCGGCGGCAGGTCGGAGGCGCGGGCCGTCTCCTCGGCGAGCGCGGGCGGCGCCTCCGCCACGCCCGTGGCGGATTCCGCCGGCCCCTCGGTGGCGCTCGCCTCGGGCTCGGTTTCGGGCACGGTCTCCGGCGCCGGCGCCGGCGCCGGAACGAGGGGCGACGTTCGCTTGGGCTTGGGCTTCGGCTTCGCCGCCGGCGGGGCCGGCGCCGGGAGCGGCGGCGGCGGAAGCTCGGTGATCGTCGCCGTGAGGACCGTCGATTCCGGCACGTCCGCGGGCTCGACCGGCCAGAGCGAGATCGCGAGGTGCAGCAGCACCGATGCGACCACCGCGACCGCGAGCACGCGGGTCCCGGTGCGCACGTACGCGCTGCGGGTGCGCGTAGTCGTCGCGGGCAGCGGCAGGGAGATCGGGGTGGCCATCGTCGTTGGACGCCGCGCGGCCCGGCGCGGTTCCGCGCATCAGCGCGGGATGCCCGGCGAAGGGCCCGCGTCGGCGACGTCGTCGAGAACGCGCACGCGCGTCCCTTCGACGACGAGCCTGCCGGCGCAGAACCAGCCGACCGCGGCGGGCAGGAGCTCGTGCTCGAGCGCGAGCACCCGGTCCGCGAGCGACGACTCGTCGTCGTCGCTCCGCACGGGCAGCGCCGACTGGGCGATGATCGGCCCGACGTCGACCTCGGGCGTGACGAAGTGCACGGTGCAGCCGTGCATCGCCGCGCCGTCGGCGAGCGCGCGCCGGTGGGTGTGCAGGCCGGGGTAGGCGGGGAGGAGCGACGGATGGATGTTGATGAGCCGTCCCGCGTAGTGCCCGACCGCTTCGCGTCCGAGCACGCGCATGAATCCGGCGAGGACGACGAGGTCGGGCTCCGAGCGGTCGATCGCGGCGACGAGGGCCGCATCGAAGGCCTCGCGCGTCGCATAGGCCTTGTGGTCGACGACCTCGGTCGACACGCCGTACGCACGCGCGATGTCGAGCGCGCCGACGCCCGGCCTGTTCGAGACGACGTGCGTCACGCTGCCGCGGAACGCCCCCGCGCGCTCGGCGGCGAGCAGCGCTTCGAGATTCGATCCGCGTCCCGAGACCAGGACCGTGATGCGCGCGAGGGCCACGCCCGGGACTCCGCTGGCGCCGCTCGGCCGGGCGAGCGTCACGCGACGACCGTCGCGGGCGCGCCGTCCGGGCGCGGCACGATCGTGCCGATGCGGAACACGCGTTCGCCTGCGGCGGAGAGGAGTCGCGTCGCGCGCGCATCGTGCCCGGGCGCGACGACGACCGCCATGCCGATGCCGCAGTTGAACACGCGCAGCATCTCGGCGTCGTCGACGCGGCCGTGCTCCGCGAGCCAGTCGAACACCGGCGGCCGGGTCCAGCTGCCGCGCTCCAGGCGCGCCTGCACGCCCGGCGGCAGCATGCGCGGGACGTTCTCGGTCAGGCCGCCGCCCGTGATGTGCGCCATGCCCTTGACCGGCGTGTCGCGCATCAGCGCGAGCAGCGGCTTCACGTAGATGCGCGTCGGCGCCATCAGCGCGTCGGCGAGCGTCGCGTGGCCGAGTGGCGCGGCAAGGTCGGCATTCGCGTCGGCGACGATGCGGCGGACGAGCGAGTAGCCGTTCGAATGCGGCCCGCTCGACGCGAGTCCCAGCACCGCGTCGCCCGCGACGATGCCGCGGCCGTCGACGATGCGGTCCTTCTCGACGACGCCGACCGCGAAGCCCGCGAGGTCGTACTCGCCCGCGGCGTACATGCCCGGCATCTCGGCCGTCTCGCCGCCGATCAGCGCGCACCCGGCGAGCTCGCAGCCGCGGGCGATTCCCTGCACGACGCTCGTCGCGACGTCCACGTCGAGCTTGCCGCAGGCGTAGTAGTCGAGGAAGAACAGCGGCTCGGCGCCCTGCACGAGGATGTCGTTGACGCTCATCGCGACGAGGTCGATGCCGATCGTGTCGTGGCGGCCGAGCGTGAACGCGAGCTTGAGCTTCGTGCCGACGCCGTCGGTGCCGGCGACGAGCACCGGCTCGCGGAAGCGCTTGCCGATCTCGACGAGCGCGCCGAAGCCGCCGATGCCGGCGAGCACCTCGGGTCGCATCGTGCGCTTCGCGAAAGGCTTGATGCGCTCGACCAGCGCGTCGCCGGCGTCGATGTCGACGCCGGCGTCGCGGTAGGAGAGTCCGGCGCTGGGTGGGGGATCGGCGGGCGGCATCGGTCGCGGGCGGCTGGGGCGGGCGGGCAAGGGTCTGTCGGCGCGTCCCGGGCATTCGTGCCCGGATCGCGCCGTCGGGCGCGGTAGGCGCGGGCGGGTCGGACGCGGTAAAGTTCGTCGCCGCGCCCGTCGATGCGAGGCGCGCGAATTCTACCGGAAATGGACCCCACCCGTCCCGACGAGTCCGTCGTCGTCGCCCCGGCGCCTGCGCCGGGCGCGGCGCGCCGCCTGGTCACCGCGCGTCAGTACCTCTGGGTCGCCGGCGCGGTCGCGGTCGTCTCGCTCGCGCTGCACTTCCTCGGTCCCGCGATCACGCCGTTCCTGATCGGCGCGATCTTCGCGTACCTCGGGACGCCGCTCGTGGATGCGATGGCCCGGCGCCGCGTGCCGCGCACGCTCGGAACGGTGCTCACGGTGCTGCTGTTCGGCATCGCCGTGTTCGCGATCCTGCTCGTGCTCGTGCCGCTGGTCCAGGCGGAAGCGGGACTGGCCGCGAAGAAGCTCCCGGAGCTGTTCGCTCGGTTCATGGCGCACGTCGCGCCCTGGGTGCAGGAGAACCTCGGCCTGACGCTCGCGCTCGACATGGCGACGCTGCGCGAGTTCGTCGCCGAGCATGCGGACAGCGCGAAGGACCTGTCGATGCACCTGTTGTCGGGCCTCAGGACCGGCGGCGCGGTCGTCCTCTCGCTGATCGTCAACGCGGCGCTCATCCCGGTCGTGATGTTCTACGTGCTGCGCGACTGGACGATGATCTGGGACCGCCTGTTCGACCTGGTGCCGGGCCGCTGGCGACCGAAGACCCGCGAGATCGCCGGCGAGGTCGACGCCGTGCTGGCCGAGTTCCTGCGCGGGCAGGGCATGGTGATGGTGTCGCTCGCGCTCTATTACGTGATCGGCCTGTCGGTCGCCGGCCTGCAGTTCGCGCTGCCGATCGGCATCCTGACCGGGCTGCTCGTGTTCATCCCCTACGTGGGCTTCGGGACCGGCTTCGTGCTGGGGATGCTCGCGGCGCTCCTGCAGTGGGACGGCGTCGGCCCGTTCCTCGCGATCCTCGCGGTCTACGGCGTCGGGCAGATCCTGGAGAACTACGTCCTGCTCCCGTGGCTGATCGGCGACCGCATCGGGCTCCACCCGCTCGCGGTGATCTTCGCGCTGCTCGCGTTCGGCACGCTGTTCGGGCTGGCGGGGGTGCTGCTCGCGTTGCCGGTGTCGGCTGCGCTGCTCGTCGGCCTGCGCCACCTGCGCAAGGTCTACCGGCAGAGCGCGCTCTACGCCGAAGACGACGACGAAGCCTGACGCGGTCGTGGAGCAGCTGGTCTTCGATCTGGTCGAACCGGAGCCGCCGGCGTTCCGGACGTTCGTCGCGGGGCGCAACGGCGAGGCGGTCGCCTCTCTCGAGCGTGCCGCGGCGGGCGGGCTCGCCGAGACCAGCATCGTCCTGTGGGGACCGCCGGGTGCCGGCAAGTCGCACCTGCTCTCGGCGACGGTGGCGGCCGCAACGGCTGCCGGACGTCCCACCTACCACTGTGCCTCGCCGGACAGCCTCGGGCGCGAGGCGCCGGCGCCGGGAGCCCTGGTGGCGGTCGACGACGTCGGCGCGGCGGACGCGGAGGGGCAGGCGAGACTGTTCACGCTGTACAACGCCCTTCGCGAACGGGGAGGGACGCTCGTCGCCGCCGCCGAGGCGCCGCCGGCGCGGCTCCCGCTTCGCGACGACGTGCGCACGCGCCTGTCCTGGGGCCTGGTCTACGAGATCGCCCCGCTGGCCGATGCCGAGAAGCCGGCGGCGCTTGCCGCCTACGCGCGGTCGCGCGGGTTCGCGCTCTCCGACGACGTGATCGTCTACCTGCTCGCGCACGGCCGCCGCGACATGCGCACGCTGGTGGGGACGCTCGCGGCGCTCGACCGGCGGTCGCTCGCGCAGAAGCGGCCGGTCACGGTGCCGTTGCTGCGCGAATGGCTGCAGCGGTCGATCGACGAGCGCCCCGCGGGCTGATCCCGGCGGCGGGGGTTTGCCGCCGATTTGCCGATCTCGACACCGCCGGGCCCGTCGCCGCGTGTCAACCCGTTGCGCAGAACCGGCGTTATTGGCGCGGACCCGGACGTTCCCGGGCCCATTCAACACACGGAAGGAATCTTCACGAATGAACAAGCTCCTGACGGCCCTGATCGCTTCGGCGTTCGCGGCGACCGCCTTTGCCCAGTCGACCGCACCGGCGGCGCCGGCCCCTGCCGCGAAGGCGGCTCCGGCCGCGGCCGCGGCTCCGGCGGCGGCTCCGGCGGCCACCCCGGCTCCGGCAGCGGCGGCGCCGACGGCGACCTCCAAGACCGCGGACGCCTCGTCCGCGTCGAAAAAGCACAAGACCAGCAAGAAGTCGAAGTCCGCGCAATCCAAGGCGACGCCGGCCGCAGGCGCGACCGTCGCGGCGACCCCGCCGGCGGGCTCGGCGGACAAGCCGGCCAAGTGAGCCGGGGCCCCGGCCGGGGAGGCTCGGCCGGGGTTGCGGAAACGGGCAATATGTCGTAGCCTTTCAAGGCTTTGCAACTCCTGGTTCGGAGCGGTCCCTCGGGGCCGGAACCCACCATCACACCAACCGAGCAGTCACTGAGGGACACATCCATGAGCAAGCTTCTCGTTGCACTGATCGCGGCCTCGTTCGCGACCGTTGCCGGTGCGCAAGCCGGCGCCACCAAGCAGGAAAAGCAGGCGACCGTCCAGTCGGTCACCCAGGAAGCCGCGAAGTCGACGACCGCGCAGGGCGAAGCCGCCGACGTCGCGAAGGCCAAGGCCCAGAAGGGCACGCCGAAGGCGCTGCCGGACAAGGGCGCGAAGCAGCAGGCCGTTTCGAGCGTGACGAAGGCCGACGCTGCGTCGACCACCGCGCAGGGCGAGGCCAAGGACGTCGCGAAGGCCAAGTCCGAGAAGGGCACGCCGAAGGTCGCGAAGCCCGACCTCAAGGACCCCGCCGTCCAGAAGCAGATGCAGAAGGCCGCGACGCAGTAAGCTTCGCGTCAGCCGGCACGAAGGCAGGGGCGCCGTCAGGGCCCCTGCCTTTTTCATTTCGCCAGCGTTCCCGATGAGAGAAGTCGTCGCCGCCCGACCCGCCGTCACCGTCGCCGCCGTCGTCGAGCGCGGCGGCACGTTCCTGCTCGTTCGCGAGCGCACGCGCGCCGGATTGCGGCTGAACCAGCCCGCCGGGCACCTCGAGCCCGGCGAGTCGCCCGCGGCCGGTGCGGCACGCGAGACGCTCGAGGAGGCGGCGTGGCACGTCGAGGCGACGGCGCTCGTGGGCGTCTACCGGTGGGAAGCCCCGGACAACGGCGCGACGTTCGTGCGCTTCGCGTACGCGGCGTCGCCGCTCGCCGCGGCGCCGGGGCGCGTGCTCGACGACGGCATCGTCGAGGCGCTGTGGCTGCCGTACGACGAGATCGTCGCGCGCCGCGACGAGCACCGAAGCCCGCTGGTGATGCGGTGCATCGACGACTACCGCGCGGGGCGGCGCTGGCCGCTCGACCTGGTGCAGGACGTCGTCGGCGCGGGAGCGGGCCTCCTGCAGGGTGCCGGATCATGAAGCGCGAGCGCATCGTCGTCGGGCTGTCCGGCGGCGTCGACTCGGCGGTCGCGGCGCTGCTGCTCGCGCGCGAAGGCCACGACGTCGTCGGCGTGTTCATGAAGAACTGGGAGGACGACGACACCGACGCCCATTGCACGTCGCGCGAGGACCTGATCGACGCGGCGGCGGTCGCCGACGTGATCGGCATCGAGCTCGAGGCGGTCAACTTCGCCGCGGAATACCGCGAGCGGGTGTTCGCGCACTTCCTGCGCGAGTACCGCGCCGGGCGCACGCCGAATCCCGACGTGCTGTGCAACAGCGAGATCAAGTTCCGCGCGTTCCTCGACCACGCGCTCGCGCTCGGCGCCGACCGGATCGCGACCGGCCACTACGCGCGCGTGCGGCGCGCCGGCGCGCGCGTCGAGCTCCTCAAGGCCGCCGACGCGTCGAAGGACCAGAGCTACTTCCTGCACCGGCTGACGCAGTCGCAGCTCGCGCCGGCCATGTTCCCGCTGGGCGGCCTCGAGAAGCGCCGCGTGCGCGAGATCGCGCGCGAGTCCGGGCTGCCGGTGCACGCGAAGCGCGACTCGACCGGCATCTGCTTCATCGGCGAGCGCCCTTTCC
>JAKLIE010000108.1 GCA_022709775.1 Pseudomonadota bacterium | reverse complement strand
GTCGTTCCCGTGGACGCGTCGCGTCGGGCTCGAGCTCCTGTCCTTCATCCTCGACCCGCTGCACTCGATCGGCAAGGGCTTCGTGGCGCATCTGCCCAACGTCGCGTTCCTCGTCGTGCTCGTCGTCGTCGTGCGCTATCTGCTCCGGCTCATGCGCCTGTTCTTCGAGGCCGTCGGCGGGGGGCGGGTGGCGCTGCACGGGTTCGATTCCTCGTGGGCGGACCCGACGTACAAGCTCCTGCGCCTGGTCGTCGTCGTGTTCTCGCTGGTCGTCGCGTATCCGTACATCCCGGGGTCGCAGACCGACGCGTTCAAGGGCATATCGATCTTCCTGGGCTTTGCGTTCTCGCTCGCGTCGACGACCGCGATCTCGAACATCGTCGCCGGCTACGCGCTCATCTATCGCGGAGCGTTCAAGCCCGGCGACCGCATCCGGGCCGGCGACGTCGTCGGCATCGTGACGCGCTCGCGGCTGCAGAGCACGCACCTCAGGACCGCGAAGAACGAGGAGGTGATCCTGCCGAACGCGCAGCTCATGGGCGGGACGATCGTCAACTACAGCTCGCTCGTCGGGACCGCGGGGCCGCTTGCGTCGGTCACGGTCGGCATCGGCTACGAAACGCCGTGGCGGCAGGTCGAGGCGATGCTGCTCATGGCCGCGGGGCGCACCGAGGGGGTGTCCCGCGAGCCTGCCCCGTTCGTCTGGCACCGCGAGCTCGGCGACTTCTGCGTGAGCTACGAGCTCAACGTGCACGCGCAGGACGCCTCCGGGATCGAGAAGGTGCGCACGGCGCTCTCGCGCAACGTGCTCGACGTGTTCAACGACTACGGCGTGCAGATCATGACCCCGGCGTACGAGACTGATCCGGCCGAGCCCAAGGTCGTCAAGCCGGGAGACTGGCATTTGCCGCCGGCGGCGCCGCCGGCGGAGGACGCCGGTTCGGGCAAGCGCTAGCACGAAGAGGTCCCGCGTCGCCGGGACGGCCGAGCCGAGTGCGGTACCATTTCGTCCCTCGCGGCGCCTTTTGCGCCCGTCGACGCGCCCGCCCATGCACGACACGCCTCCCGTCACGCCCGAATCGATCCGCGCATCCCTCGCCGCAGGGCTCCATTGCGACGTCGTCGAGGTGCGCGGCGACGGGCACCACTTCGAAGCGCTGATCGTCTCGCGCGAGTTCGACGGCCTGAACCGCGTGCGCCGCCACCAGCTCGTCTACGCCGCGCTCGGGGACCGGATGAAGCAGGAGATCCACGCGTTGTCGATGCGCACGCTCACGCCCGACGAGTGGCGGGCCGGGCAGGGGCAATAGCGCCGGATGACTGGCTTCGACATCGCCATCGCCACGCCAGAATTCGTCGTCGGCGCGCCCCGATCGCGCCCTTCGCGGCGGCATCGTCGCGCGCCATCCTCGGCGCATGGATGCCCTCGCCCTCGAACGTCCGGTCGCCCGCTCACGCGGGACGCCGGCTGACAACGCCCCGACCGATACCGCCGTGGACAAGCTCGTCATCGAAGGAGGCCGCCGGCTCGCAGGCGAGATCCCGGTCTCCGGCGCCAAGAACGCGGCATTGCCGATCCTCTGCGCCGCGCTGCTCACGCCCGAGCCGCTGGTCCTCACGCACGTCCCGCACCTGAACGACGTGCGCACGATGCGGACGCTGCTCTCGCAGATGGGCGTGCGGATCGAGGAGCGCTCGGCCGGCGAGGTCGTGCTGGAGGCGTCGCGCATCGAGTGGCCGCTCGCGCCCTACGAGCTGGTCAAGACGATGCGCGCGTCGATCCTCGTGCTGGGACCGCTGCTGGCGCGCAGCCGCGAGGCGCGCGTCTCGCTGCCCGGCGGCTGCGCGATCGGCCTGCGGCCCGTCGACCAGCACGTCAAGGGCCTGCAGGCGATGGGTGCGGAGATCGACCTCGAGCACGGCTACATCGGCGCGCGCACGACGCGGCTGAAGGGGACGCGCTTCGTGTTCGACGTCGTGACCGTCACCGGCACCGAGAACCTTCTGATGGCGGCGACGCTCGCCGAGGGAACGACGGTGCTCGAGAACGCCGCGCGCGAGCCCGAGGTCGTCGATCTGGCCGAGTGCCTGCTCGCCATGGGCGCGAAGATCGCGGGCGCGGGCACCGATCGCATCGTCGTCGAGGGCGTCGACCGGCTCCGTGGCGCGACGCACCGGGTCATGCCGGACCGCATCGAGACCGGCACGTTCCTCGCGGCGGTCGCAGCCACGGGCGGACGCGCGACGCTCACCGGCGCGCGTGCCGATACGCTGGAGGCGGTGATCGACAAGCTCGTCGAGGCGGGCGCGCGGATCGAGGCGACGGCGGATGCGATCCGCGTGTCGCGCGACGGGCCGCTCGTCGCGGCGAACGTCCGCACGGCGCCCTACCCCGCGTTCCCGACCGACATGCAGGCGCAGTTCATGGCGCTCGCGACGCGCGCCGAGGGCACGTCGGTGATCACCGAGACGATCTTCGAGAATCGCATGATGCACGTGCAGGAGCTGGTGCGGCTCGGCGCCGACATCGAGGTGGAGGGCAGCACGGCGATCGTTCGCGGCGTCCCGCGGCTCACCGGCGCGAACGTGATGGCCACCGACCTGCGCGCCTCCGCGTGCCTCGTGATCGCCGGCCTCGTGGCCGACGGCGCGACGACGATCGATCGGATCTACCACCTGGACCGTGGCTACGAGCGCCTCGAGGAGAAGCTCGCGGCGCTCGGGGCCTCGATCACGCGGGTCAGATGAGCAGCGACCCGCCGCGGCGTCCGATCGAGGATTCCCCGCTGGGCCGCGAGGTTCCGCTGCCCGGACGCTACGACCCCTCGCTCCTGTTCCCGGTCGATCGCGCCGACGCGCGTTCCGCCATCGGCGTCGTCGCGCCGCTGCCGTTCTCGGGCCACGACGCGTGGACCGCGTGGGAGCTCGCGTGGCTCGACGCGTCGGGACGCCCGCAGGTCGCGGTCGGGCGCTTCGAGGTGCCGGCGGCCTCGCCGCGCATCGTCGAGTCGAAGTCGGTCAAGCTCTACCTCGCGTCGCTCAATCACGAGCGGCTCGAGTCGCGCGAGGCGTACGCGGCGACGATCGCGCGCGACCTGTCGCAGGCGACGGGGGCGGACGTGCGCGTGGCGCTCGCGCTGCCGCCCGCGTTCGGCGGGCTCGCGCGCGAGAGCGCCGACGGCGCCTCCATCGACGCGGCGCCGCTCGCTTCGATCCCGGACGAACCGGACCCGTCGCGCCTCACGACGACCGCGTGGGACGGGGACGAGACGCTCCACACGTCGCTGTTCCGCTCGGTGTGCCCGGTCACCGGCCAGCCCGACTACGCGACGGTGATCGTCCGCTACCGCGGACCGCGAATCGAGCGCGGGCCGCTCCTTGCCTACCTGGCCGGATTCCGGCGCCACCCGGGCTTCCACGAGAGCTGCGTCGAGCGGATCTTCGTCGACCTGCTCGCGGCCTGCCGCCCGAACAAGCTCGCCGTCGAGGCGCGGTTCACGCGCCGCGGCGGCCTCGACATCAACCCGTTCCGCACGAACGAGACGACCTGGCGCGCCCGCTCCGCACCCGACGTGCGGCAGTAGCCGGCGATCCGGGTCGGCGCGGGCCGGTCGAAACGCGCCGACCCCGGATGGGCGGGGCGGGGGGGCGCGGGCCCGGCGAAGGGACCCGGGCCGGCTCCGGTAGAATGAACGGTTCGATGGCGCGACGGCGGTCGCCCGCTCCGCGCCGGATTCCTCCCGGCCATCCCGTGACGCTCACGATCGCCCTCTCGAAGGGCCGCATCCTCGACGAGACGCTGCCGCTCCTCGCGACGGCGGGCATCGTGCCGTCCGAGGATCCCGAGACTTCGCGCAAGCTCATCCTCGCCACGAGCCGGCCCGGCGTCTCGTTGATGATCGTGCGCGCGTCCGACGTTCCGACCTACGTGCAGTGGGGGGCCGCGGATCTCGGCGTGGCGGGCAAGGACGTGCTGCTCGAACACGGCGGCCACGGGCTCTACCAGCCGGTCGACCTCGGCATCGCGCGCTGCCGGATGTCGGTCGCGACGAAACGCGGCTACGACTGGGCGGGCACCGTCCAGCGCGGCGCGCGAATCCGCGTCGCGACCAAGTACGTCGAGATCGCGCGCGAGCACTTCGCCGCGAAGGGCATGCACGTGGACCTGATCAAGCTGTACGGCTCGATGGAACTCGCGCCGCTTTCGGGGCTCGCCGACGCGATCGTCGACCTCGTGTCGACGGGCAACACGCTGAAGGCCAACGACCTGGTCGAGGTCGAGACGATCATGCCGATCACCGCACGGCTCGTCGTGAACCCGGCGGCGCTGAAACTCAAGCGCGAGGCCGTGAAGCCGCTCGTGGATGCGCTGGCGGCCGCCGCCGCGCAGGGAGCCGCAGCGTGAGTGCAGCGGCCTTTCGCCGCCTGTCGTCCGCAGCCCCCGGCTTCGACGCCGAGCTCGAGGCGTTGATCGCGTTCGAGGCCGCGCAGGATCCCGACATCGACGATGCGGTCGCGCGGATCGTCGCCGAGGTGCGCAGTCGCGGCGACGACGCGCTCCTCGAGCTCACGAAGCGGTTCGACAGGCTCGACGTGCCGTCGGCCGCGGCGCTGGAGATCTCCGCCGACGAGATGCGCCGCGCGTACGAGCTGCTTCCCGACGACCAGCGCGACGCGCTCGCGACGGCCGCCGCGCGGATCCGCTCGTTCCACGAGGCGCAGAAGGCGCACGGCGGTGCGTTCAAGCTCACCGAGCCCAACGGCACCGAGCTCGGCCAGCGCATCACGCCGCTCGACAGCGTCGGCCTCTACGTTCCCGGCGGCAAGGCGGCCTATCCGTCGTCGGTGCTGATGAACGCGATTCCCGCGAACGTGGCCGGGGTGCGCGACATCGTCATGGTCGTTCCGACGCCCGGCGGCGTGCGCAGCGCGCTGGTGCTCGCGGCCGCGCACCTCGCCGGCGTGTCGCGCGCGTTCACGATCGGCGGCGCGCAGGCGATCGCGGCGCTCGCCTACGGCACCGGAACGATCCCGCGCGTCGACAAGATCTGCGGACCGGGCAACGCCTACGTCGCCGCGGCGAAGCGGCGCGTGTACGGCACCGTCGGCATCGACATGGTCGCGGGCGTCTCCGAGATCCTCGTGATCGCGGACGCGTCGGCGAATCCGGACTGGGTCGCGATCGACCTGTTCTCGCAGGCCGAGCACGACGAGATGGCACAGGCGATCCTGCTTTCGCCGGATGCTGCGCTGATCGACGCGGTCGAGGCGGCGATGCACCGCGCTCTCGCCTCGATGCCGCGCGCGCCGATCATCACGGCGTCGTTCGAGAAGCGCGGTGCGCTCGTGCAGGTGCGCGACCTCGCGGAGGCCTGCGAGATAGCGAACCGCATCGCGCCCGAGCACCTCGAGCTCGCGGTCGCCGACCCCGACGGGCTGGTTCCGCGGATCCGCCATGCCGGCGCGATCTTCATGGGCCACCACGCGTCGGAGGCGCTCGGCGACTATTGCGCCGGCCCCAACCACGTGCTGCCGACGGGGCGCACGGCGCGGTTCTCCTCGCCGCTGGGCGTCTACGATTTCCAGAAGCGCTCGTCGGTGCTGCGCATCTCGCCCGCCGCCGCCCGCGCGCTCGGTCCGGTCGCCGCGACGCTCGCGCACGGCGAAGGGCTGACCGCGCACGCGCGCTCGGCGGAAGCGCGGCTCGCGCCCTCGCCGCCGAATGCCGTGGAGGCGACGCCGTGAACGATTCCCGCCCCCGCAGCGCGCCGCGTGCAAGCGACGCCGACGTCGCCGACCTCGTCCGGCGCACGGTCCGCGACGAGATCCGCGCGACCTCCGCCTACCCGGTGCCGAAGTCGGCCGGCATGATCGAGCTGCACGCCAACGAGAACCCGTGGCCGCTGCCCGACGACGTTCGCGCGAAGCTCGCCGCGGCGGTGGCCGCCGTGCCGCTCAACCGTTATCCGGACGGGGCGGGCGACGGCGTGAAGGCGGCGATCGCGCGCGCGCTGCCGCTGCCCGAGGGCGCCGCGCTCGTGCTGGGCAACGGCTCCGACGAGCTGATCCAGGTGATCACGGCGGCGATCGCGCGGCCGGGCGCGTGCGTGCTCGCGCCCGATCCCACGTTCGTCATGTACCGGATCTACGCGATGCAGGCGCACGTCCGCTACGAGTCCGTGCCGCTGAATGCCGATTTCACTCTCGACGTCGAGGCGCTCGTCGCGGAGATCGCCCGCCGGAAGCCCGCGCTCGTCTGGCTCGCGAGCCCGAACAACCCGACGGGCCGCGCGATTCCCGCGGCGGCGGTCGAGCGCGTGCTCGCGGCCGCGCCGGGGCTCGTCGTCGTCGACGAGGCGTACGCGGACTTCGCGGGCGCGACGCTCGTGCCCCGCGTGCTCGACTTCCCGAACCTCGTCGTCATGCGCACGCTGTCGAAGATCGGGCTCGCCGGCGTGCGGCTCGGCTACGCGGTCGGGCATCCGGCGTGGATCGGCGAGCTCGACAAGGTCCGCTCGCCCTACAACGTGAACGCGCTCACGCAGGCCGTCGTGCCGGTGGTCCTCGGCGCGGCCGAGGCGCTG
>JAKLIE010000107.1 GCA_022709775.1 Pseudomonadota bacterium | reverse complement strand
CGAACGTCGTTCGCTTCCCCCCGGGGGGGGGCACGGCGACCTCGGGACGGCCCTTCGGTCGCGTTCAGGCGCCGCGGCGCGCCACGACGCCTCCGGTGGCGAGGCAGGCGCCCACGCCCCAGAACACCGGCAGCAGGCCCAGCGTCGTTCCGAGCGCGCCGAACGCGAGGGGCGCGGCCACCGCCATCGTCTGGATCAGCGACATCCTCAGCCCGGCGACCTCGCCCATCCGGCCGGGCGGCGCACGCGTCGTCAGCAGCGACATCATCACGGGCTGGCCGCCGCCCAGGCCCAGCCCCAGCGTGAACGACAGCATCGCGAGCGTGCCGGCCCCCGTCGCGAACGGAAAGCCCGCGTAGGCGCCGGCCGACAGGAAGAGCGCGGCGGCGAGCACCTGCGTCTCGCTCGCGCGCGAAGCGACCCAGGGCAGCGCCACGCGCACCGCGAACGTCGCGAGCCCGAAGGCCGCGAGCACCGCGCCGATCTGGCTCGCGGTCAGGCCGAGCTGCGCTCCGACGATCGGCACGAACACCGTGTGCAGGTCCCAGCCGAGCGCGAACAGCGCGTTGAGCGCCAGCAGGCGCTGCATCGGCCTGTGGCGGACGAGGTCCAGCATCCCGCTGCGGCTCGCGCGCTCCTCGCGCGCCCGCGGCGCGGGCAGCGCCACGCGCCGCGACAGCAGCGCCGCCAGCGGAACGAGCGGCACGACCGCGAGCAGCGCGAACGCGGCACGGTGACCCGCGTGGTCGATCGCGATCCCGGTGAAGAGCGGCCCGACGATGCCCGAGACCGAGAACGCGAGCGCGAGCAGCGAGAAGCGCTTCACGCGCTTGCCCGGGTCGCCCGCCTCGCCGGTGACGTGCTGCAGCGCGACCTGGAACGTCGTGAACGAGAGTCCGGCGAGCGCCGCGGACGCGAACAGCGCCGGAAAGCCCGGCGCGAGCGCAGGGAGCGCGATCGACGCGGCGAGCCCGGCCGATCCGGCGACCATCGGCGTGCCCGCGCCGACGCGATCCGAGTAGCGGCCGATCGCGACGGCGAAGACCATCGGCAGCATCGCGAAGAGCGCGATCAGCAGTCCGACCGTCGCCGGCGACGCCCCGCGTGCGAGCGCGTCGAGCGACACGTCGACGCGCGCGCCGGTCAGCGCGACATGGTTGAGGATGCCCAGCGCCAGCAGCGCCGCGAACGCGCGACGCCGCGACCGGGCCGGGTCGGTCACGGGGCGAGCCGCCCGATCGACCAGCCGTCGCCCTCGCGACGGTAGACGATGCGGTCGTGGAGCCGCGAGTGGCGACCCTGCCAGAACTCGAATGCCGCGGGCGCGACGATGAGGCCGCCCCAGTGCGGCGGCCGCTGCACCGCTTCGCCGCCCTGCGCGAGATGGCGGCGGTCGGACTCGGCGAATGCGTGCTCGAGCCAGGCGCGGTCGGGAATCGGCTCGCTCTGCGGCGAGGCCCACGCGCCGACCTGGGCGAGGCGCGGCCGCTTCGCGAAGTACGCGTCGCTCTCGGCATCCGGAACGCGTTCGATCGTGCCCTCGATGCGGACCTGGCGCTCCAGCTCGACCCAGAAGAACAGCAGCGCCGCGTGCGGGTTCGCGTCGATCTCCCGCCCCTTGCGCGAGCGGAGGTTCGTGTAGAACGTGAACCCGCGGGCGTCGACGCCCTTCAGGAGCACGACGCGCGCCGAGGGACGGCCGTCGTCGCCGACCGTCGCGAGCGTCATCGCGTTGACTTCGGGGACCTTGGACGCGTAGGCGTCGTCGAACCAGCTCGCGAACTGGCGGAACGGATCGGCGTGCACGTCCGCCGCGTCGAGTGACGCGCGCATGTATTCGCTGCGGAGGGTCGCGAGGTCCATCGGAACGGCGGCGCCCTGCCGCCGCGGCGCCGAGTCGAATGTTAGCACCGCGCGGCCGGCCGCGCCGGCGTCGACCGGCGCGCGCGACCGCCCGGGCGACCGTACCGCGGTCAGCGTCCCGGGAACAGCCGCTCGCCGTTGCCGTGCGCGATCGCCTCGGCGACGTCGAGCGGCAGCTGCGCGAGCCACGCGCGGTAGATCGCGACGATCTCGCCGTAACGCGACCAGCGGTCGTTGATCCAGGTGTCCGAGCCGAGCAGGAACCGGCCCGGATGGCGGACGAACAGCGCGCGCCACGCGTCGTTCATGCGGCCGTCGGACGTGACGTCGTAGCGATACGAGAGCTCGCCCATCAGCGTCGGGTGCCGATCGAGCCACTCGGCGAGCCGGGCCGGCGCCACGGTGAAGCCGCTGTGCGCCCAGACGATCTTCACGCGCGGATCGTGCCGGTAGAGCGCCTCGAGCGCCGCCTCGTCGCAATGGGCGTGCAGCCAGAGCCCTCGCGAGACGGCGAGGTCGACGATGCGCTTCACCTGGGGCGTCCCCGCATCGGCGGCGCCGAACACGTGGAACTCCCCGATGCCGCGCCATCCGATGTCGCGCTCGAGCTCGGATTCGATCAGCGCGTAGATCGCGGGGTCGCGGAACCACGATTCGCGGTCGGCGTGGGTGCGGTAGGGACGGACGAACGGCACGACGCGCGGGGCCGACGCGGGTGCCGCTCGCGCCGCTTCCGCGAGCGCGCGCGTTCCGCCGTTCGGGCGCGACGTCGCGAGGATCGTCCTCACGCCGTGCTCCCGGAACAGCGCGAGGACCGACGACACCGGAAACGGCTCCAGCGCCTCGTCGTTGTAGTGGAGGTGCGCGTCGAATATCGGCATCGGCTGCGCGAGCGACGTCCGCGACGCGACGATGCCGGCGAGAACGCATGCGGCGACGAGAGCGAGTCGAGGGAGCGTCATCGGGGATCCGAACAGCTGGTGACCGGGACGAGTCTTGCACCGTCGGCGCGCGGGGACAAGCGCCCCGCTGGCGCGGCTGACGTCGCCCGAGCGGACCCGCGGGCGTTGCACACGGGGCGCGCCGGGCGCGCGGACCCGATTCTCCCTATGAAAAAGGCGCTTGCGCCCTGCGAAAATGCGGTATAGTCGCCGCCGATGGAGCGGGGTACCCATGACAGGAGGGCCGCTTCAGTGTGATCGGCATCGTCCGCTCGCCCACGTTCGACAGGAAGGAGAACCATGGCTACTGCCAAGAAAGCTGCCAAGAAGCCCGCCGCGAAGAAGCCCGCTGCCAAGAAGCCGGCCGCGAAGAAGCCTGCCGCCAAGAAGGCCCCGGCGAAAAAGGCCCCCGCGAAGAAAGCTCCCGCCAAGAAGGCCGCCAAGAAGGCCGCAGGCAAGCGCAAGCCGAACGCCGCGTTCATGAAGGCGATGACGCCGTCGTCGTCGCTGGCCGCGATCATCGGCGGCAACCCGCTGCCGCGCACCGAGGTGACGAAGAAGGTCTGGGAGTACATCAAGAAGAACAAGCTCCAGGACTCCGTCAACCGGCGCATGATCAACGCCGACGCGAAGCTGAAGGAAATCTTCAAGAAGGCGCAGGTGTCGATGTTCGAGATGACCAAGCTCATCTCGAATCACCTGAAGTAATAGGCCTCACCGGTGCGCCGCGGCGACGCGGCGCGTCGAAACGGCCGGCACGCGTGGCATTCCGCCGCGTTCGCCGGCCGTTGCATTTTCGGGCCCGTCTCGAGCGCCCGGAAGCCGGGGCGCGAGCCGCCTTGCCTCCCTCGCGCCCGTCCCGTCGGGGGCGCGCCGCGCCCGCGGCGCCCTCGCACGGGCGCCGCCAGGTCAATCGGTGAGTCGGCCGCGCTCCTTCGCCTTGTCGCAGATCTCGGTCGGGTTGACGGTCATGGGCTTGTTCTCGGCCTTGGCGCGAGGCTCCAGTTCCTTCTTCGTCGTCTCGAGCAGCGCCCTGCACTCCGGGTAGGTCTTCACCGCCTTCGCCTTCACCGAATAGGCCGCGTATTCGTCCTGCGTCTGCAGACTCTTGAAAGCGCGCCCCATCCCGATCGGCCGCGGATCGGTCTTGCCCCGGCCGCCGCCCTTGGCGCCGTTCCCCTGGCCTCCCGCCGGCGATTGCGCGTTGCCCTGCGAGCCCACATTGCCAGCCCGGCTCTTCGGCGGTTGTCCCGGAACTATCGGCGACGCGTCGGGGTTGGCCGGCATGTAGTTGCTCCTGCCGGTACCGCGCTTGGGAGGCCGCTCGCCAGGCACGGCAGACGTCGCGGGGACTTCGGCGCCGGCAGCGCCCGCTCCGGCCGAAGGCGTCGTCGCCTGCGGATTGGGCTGTGCGGCGCTCTGCGGCGCGACGGGCGTCGGCGCGGCGGTCTGCGCCTGCGGCGCGCCGGCCACGGCCAGCGCGGCCGCGGCGATCGCGGCCCGGAACGAAAGGCTGGACATCATCGGGGGACTCCTGAGGAAGGGATCGCGGACCGGCGTTCCGACCGCCCGTCCGCTCCTGAAGTTCCCATTATGCCCGCGATCGCGCGACGGCTCGCCGGCGTCCGACCCGCGCCGGCCGCACTCTCCGGACGTACGTTCAGCCCGCCGCCGTCATCGCTCGCGCGACGGCAGCGCGTGCGGAGCGCGCCGCGCGCCGGCGCGCGAGACTTCGGCAGGTTGCCCGCCCCGCCCGCGACGGCTCAGGGCGCGGCGCGGCCCTGCAGCGCGGCGATGCGCTGCTCGATCGGCGGGTGCGTCGAAAACAGCGCCATGATCCCGGCCTTGTCGGTGATGCCCGACGCCTGGATCGACTGCGGCAGCGCGCCCGGCTCGAGCCCGCCGAGGCGGCGCAGCGCGTTGACCATCGGCGTCGGATTGCCGAGATAGTCGGCGCTGCCCTTGTCGGCGCGGAACTCGCGCTGGCGCGAGAACCACGCGACGATCATCGACGCGGCGATGCCGAAGACGATCTGGCACACGATGACGGTGATGAAGTACCCGGGGCCGGTGCCGCGCTCCGTCTTGAACACGGCCCGGTCGACGATCGACCCCACCACGCGCGACAGGAACACGACGAACGTGTTCACCACGCCCTGGATCAGCGTCAGCGTCACCATGTCGCCGTTCGCGACGTGCGCGATCTCGTGGCCGAGCACCGCCTCGACCTCCTCCTTGTTCATCGACTGCAGGAGGCCGGTCGAGACCGCGACCAGCGCCGAATTCCTGAAGGCGCCGGTGGCGAACGCGTTGGGCTCGCCCTCGTAGACCGCGACCTCGGGCATGCCGATGCCGGCCTTGGTCGCGAGCCTGCGCACGGTCTCGACGAGCCAGGCCTCGGCCTGGCTCTGCGGCTGCTCGATGACGTGCGCGCCCGTGGACCACTTCGCCATCGACTTCGACATCAGCAGCGAAATGATCGCGCCGGTGAAACCGACGACGGCCGAGAACGCGAGCAGGCTGCCGTAGCTCATCCCGGTCTGCATCGTCGCCGCGCGGTCGAGGCCCAGGAGCCGCAGCACGATCGACAGCACGAGGACGACGGCGAGGTTGGTGGCCAGGAACAGGACGATTCGTTTCATGGTGCGCTCGTAGATGGGGGCGATCGCCCCGCGTTCGAAGAAGTTTAGCAGGCGTCTTTCCGGCGTGGACGCAGGGCTCCGATCGCCGGTTCGACGGCATCGGGCCGCCCGCGTTCCCGTTGTGCGACGGACGACGGCCGGCGGCGACGGACCGCGGGCGGCTCAGCCTCCGGACCGGCCCCAGGAATCCTTGAGCGTCACCGCCCGGTTGAACACCGGCCTCCCCGGTGCGTGGTCGGCGAGGTCGGCGACGAAGTAGCCCTGGCGCTCGAACTGGAAGCGCGCCTCGGGCGCCGCGGCAGCGAGCGCGGGCTCGACGCGGGCGCGGATCACGCGCTTGGACCCGGGGTTGAGGTCGTCGAGGTAGTTGCGCCCGGCAGGCTCCGCCTCCGCCTCCTCGTCACCCGCGACGACCGTCCCATGGTCGGGGCCCGCGCCCGCCGGGCCGCCCCAAGGGCGCGGCGCCCCCTGGGGGGAAGCTCGCGCAGCGAGCTCCGGGGGGAGGTCCTCCGTCTTGTGCCCCCAGGGCAGCCGCGCGCCCGGAAACGGGACGCCGAACAGCCGGTCGTACAGGCGCACCTCGGCCTCGACGGCGTCCGCCGCGGAAAGCCAGTGGATGTTGCCCTTGACCTTGCGCGCCTCCGCGCCGGGAGTGCCGCTCTTCGTCGCCGGATCGTAGGTGCAGTGGACGACGGTGACGTTGCCCTGCGCATCCTTCTCGACGCCGGTGCAGCGCACGACGTACGCGTAGCGCAGCCTCACTTCGGCGCCCGGCGCGAGCCGGAAGTAGCCCTTGGGCGGAACCTCGGCGAAGTCCTCGCGTTCGATCCAGAGCTCGCGTGCGAAGCGCAGCTCGCGGCGGCCGAGTTCGGGCTTCTGCGGATGGTTCGGCACCTGGCAGAGTTCGGACTCGCCTGCCGGATAGTTGTCGACGACGAGCTTCACCGGATCGAGCACGGCGACACGCCGCTCGGCGCTCGCGTTCAGCTCGTCGCGCATCGCGTCCTCGAGCACGCTCATGTCGATCCACGAATCGGACCGGGACACGCCGATGCGCTCGGCGAACAGGCGGAATCCCTCCGGGGTGAACCCGCGGCGCCGCGCTCCGACGAGCGTCGGCATGCGCGGATCGTCCCAGCCGTCGACGTAGC
>JAKLIE010000106.1 GCA_022709775.1 Pseudomonadota bacterium | reverse complement strand
GCCTGCCGGGCGCGACGGCGTTCACGCTGACGGTCGAGCACCTGAGACCCTACACGCCCGAGTGGGCAGAGCGCGTGTGCGAGGTGCCGGCCGCGCGCATCCGCAGGATCGCGAACGAATACCTCGACCACGCGCGCGTCGGCGAGACCATCGAGATCGACGGCGCGACGCTGCCGTACCGCCCGGTCGCCGTGTCGCTCGGCAAGACCGTGAACAACGGCTGGGGCGGCTACGAGTGCTGCTGGGCGCGCACGATGCTGGCCGCGCTCGTCGGCGCGCTCGAGGTGCCCGGCGGGACGATCGGCACGACGGTACGACTCAACCGCCCGCAGAACGACCGGCTGAAGAGCGTCAAGGCCGGCCCCGACGGGTTCATGGCCTACCCGTTGAACCCGACCGACAAGGAGCGCTGGTCGCCGAAGCCCAACATCCGCAACGCGTACAAGACGATGATCCCGCTCGCGGCCGACGGGCCGTGGAGCCAGGCGCTGGGGCCCACGCACTTCTCGTGGATGTTCCTCGACGAGACGCCCAAGGGTCTGCCGCAGGTGACGCCGCCCGACGTCTGGTTCGTCTACCGGACCAATCCCGCGATCTCGTTCTGGGACACGGCGAGCGTGCAGCAGAAGATGGCGCGGTTCCCGTTCGTCGTCGCGTTCGCGTTCACGCGCGACGAGACCAACCACTTCGCCGACGTGCTGCTGCCCGACGCCGTCGACCTCGAGAGCCTGCAGCTGATCCGCATCGGCGGCACCAAGTTCGTCGAACAGTTCTGGAACCACCAGGGCTTCGCCCTGCGGCAGCCGGTCGTGGCTTCGCAGGGCGAGGCGCGCGACTTCACCGACGTCGCGAGCGAGCTCGCCGAGCGCTGCGGGCTCACGCGCGAGTACGTGGCCGCGATCAACCGCGGCGTCGCGTGCGTGCCGCTCAAGGGGCCGGGTTGGAGCGTCGAACTGGACACGTCGCGCACGCACACGCGCGACGCGATCTGGGACGCGGTGTGCAAGGCGGCGAGCGCCGAGCTGACCGACGGCCGGGAGCTGCACGGCCTCGACTGGTGGAAGGCGCAGGGGCTCATGACCAACCCCTTCTCCCAGCTCGACTGGTACCTGCTGCCCACGCTCGTCGAGCAGGGGCTGCGCTTCGAGCTCCCCTACCAGGAGCGGCTGAAGCGCGTCGGCGCCGAGCTCGGCGCCCGGCTCCACGAGCACGACATGCGCTGGTGGGACAGGCAGCTCGAGGAATACCGTGCGCTGCCTGCCTGGAAGGACTTCCCGGGCCTGTGGGACGACGCGCTGCGCGAGCAGGGCGGCGAGCCGGCCGACTTCCCGTTCTGGATGCTCACGGCGCGAAGCATGCAGTACGCGTGGGGCGGCAACGTCGGGATGCAGATGATCCGGGAGGTGTCCCGGAACATCGCCGGTCACCGCGGCGTGATCGTCAACGGCGCGACGGCGCGCAGGCTGGGCATCGCCGACGGCGACGAGATCGAGCTCGCGACGCCGCACCGGTCGACGCGCGGAAGCGCGGTGATCCGCGAGGGCATCCGTCCCGACACGCTGCTCGCGATCGGCCAGTTCGACCACTGGGCTACGCCGTACGCCAAGGACTTCGGCCTCGCGAGCCTCAACACGCTGGCGACGATGTCGCTGGGGCTGACGGACGCGACAGGTTCGGGCGCCGACGTCGTGCGCGTTTCGCTGAGACGCGTCGGCGGGCCGCGCAAGGAGCGGCGATGACCCGCTGGACGATGATCGCCGACCTGCGCCGCTGCGTCGGCTGCCAGACCTGCACCGCGGCGTGCAAGCACGCGAACGCGACGCCGCCGGGCGTCCAGTGGCGGCGCGTGCTCGACATCGAGGTGGGCGAGTACCCGGAGGTGAAGCGCGCGTTCGTGCCGGTCGGCTGCCAGCATTGCGACGATCCGCCGTGCATGCACGTCTGCCCGACGACGGCGACGCGCAAGCGCGCCGACGGCATCGTCACGATCGACTACGACCTGTGCATCGGCTGCGCCTACTGCGCGGTCGCGTGTCCCTACCAGGCCCGGTACAAGACCCAGCGCGCCACGTTCGCCTACGGCAAGCCGGCCGCGCACGAGACGAAGCGCCACGACCCGGATCGCCTCGCCGTCGCGACCAAGTGCACGTTCTGCGTCGACCGCATCGACGCGGGGCTCGCGACCGGCAAGACGCCCGGCGTGGACCCCGAGGCGACGCCAGCGTGCGTGAACGCGTGCATCGCGCAGGCGCTCACCTTCGGCGACCTCGACGATCCCGACAGCAACGTGTCGAAGCTGCTCGAGGGCAACCAGCACTTCCGGATGCACGAGGAGCTCGGCACCGGCCCGAACTTCCACTACCTTTGGGACAAGGCGCTGCCGACCGGCGGCATCCCGGCGCTCGAGCGCCTCGTCGAAGAGGCGATGGAGCTGGCGTGACCTACGGACCGACGCCCTGGGTGCAGCGCCACTGGGACCTTCGGGCCGCGACGAACTTCGTCGCGGGCGGCGCAGGTGCCGGTCTCGTCGTCGTGTCCGTCGTCTCGGGCGCGAGGGGCGTCCCTGCCGCGATCGCGCTCCTGGCGGGACTCGCGCTCGTCGGCGTCGGCCTTCTCGCCGTGTGGCTCGAAATCGGCCGGCCGCTGCGGGCGCTCAACGTATTCCTGAATCCGCGCACGTCCTGGATGAGCCGCGAGGGGATCGCCGCGGTCGTCCTCGGCGCGCTCGCGCCGCTCGCCGCATGGCTCCATGCGACGGGATCGGCAGCGGCGCCGTCGACGGGGGCGCTCGCCGCGCTCGCCGCGCTCGCGTTCGCCTACTGCCAGGGGCGCATCCTGCGCGCGTCGAAGGGGATCCCCGCCTGGCGTTCCTCGGCGACGCCGACGCTCATCGTGGTCACCTCGCTCGCCGAGGGCGCGGGGCTCTGGTGGCTCGCCGCCCCGTGGCACGCGCAGGGCACCCGCGCCGGCATCGCGCTTTTCGGCCTCCTGCTCGTCGCGCGGCTCGTCGCGTGGCTCGTTCACCGACGGACGATCGTGCGCCACGCGCGCGCGTCGGCGGCGCTCGCTCCCGCGGGCGCGGTGCTCGCGTTCGGCGGAACGTTCGCCCCGCTGGTGCTCGTCGCGGTGGCGGCGGTGTCCGCGTCGGAAGGATGGGTGCTCGGACTCGCTGCCCTGGCCGGCGCGCTCGCGCTCGCCGCCGGCGCGGTGTACAAGACGGCGCTGGTCGTGCGCGGCGCCTACAACCAGGGGTTCGCGATCCCGCGCATGCCGGTCCGCGGCACGCCGACCTGACGCGGCGACGACGGAACCGCACTAGGAGGACGACGATGGGAGCGACGACCAGCGCCGAAGCGGACCGGGTTGCGCGCGCCGGCGTGGCCGGGTATCGCGACGCCGCGATCGAGACGATGCCGCGCGAGCGCCTGATGGCGCTGCAGCTCGAGCGGCTGCGCGTGACGGTCGCGAACGCGTGGAGCAACGTTCCGCTGCACCGCGAGCGCATGCGGAAGGCGGGCGTCGAACCGGGCGACATTCGCGCGCTCGACGACGTCGCGCGGCTCCCGTTCACGGTCAAGACCGACCTGCGCGACACCTACCCGTTCGGGCTGTTCGCGCGGCCGGTCGGGGAGCTCGCACGGCTGCACGCGTCGTCGGGCACGACGGGCAAGGCGACCGTCGTCGGCTACACGGCGCGCGACCTCGACACGTGGGCGGGCCTGATGGCCCGCTCGCTCGCCGCCGCGGGCGCGCGGCCCGGCGACGTCATCCACAACGCCTACGGCTACGGCCTCTTCACCGGCGGCCTCGGCGCGCACTACGGCGCGGAGAGGCTGGGCGGCGTCGTCGTTCCGATGTCGGGAGGCTCGACCGAGCGCCAGATCGCGCTGATCGTCGACTTCGGCGCGCGCGTGCTGTGCGCGACGCCGTCCTACGCGCTCGCGATCGCCGAGGTCGCCGAGTCGATGGGCGTCGACCTGCGCAGGCAGGGGAGACTCCAGGTCGGCCTCTTCGGCGCGGAGCCGTGGAGCGAGGGGATGCGGCGCGAGATCGAGGCGCGGCTGGGGCTCAAGGCGATCGACATCTACGGCCTGTCCGAGATCATGGGGCCCGGCGTGGCATGCGAGTGCCAGGAGCAGGCCGGCCAGCACGGCTGGGAGGATCACTTCCTGTTCGAGGTGATCGACCCGGACAGCGGCGCACCGTTGCCCGAGGGGGAGGTGGGCGAGCTCGTGATCACGACGCTCACGAAGGAGGCGCTGCCGATGCTCCGCTATCGCACCCGCGACATTACCCGCCTGACGAGCGAGCCGTGCGCGTGCGGACGCACCCACCGGCGGATCCTGCGCGTGACCGGCCGCAACGACGACATGCTGATCATCCGCGGCGTCAACGTCTATCCGTCGCAGATCGAGGCGGTGCTGGTCGGCCTGCCCGGCATCGCGCCGCACTACCAGCTCGTCGTCGAGCGGCGCGGCAGCCTCGACCACGTGACCATCGAGGTCGAGTCCGCCCCCGGCGTGCCCGCATCCTCGTATCCGGAGACCGCGCACCGCGTCGCCCACCACGTCAAGTCGCTCGTCGGGATCACGACCGACGTCGTGATCAAGGCGCCGGGTGAGATCCCGCGCTCGCAGGGCAAGGCCGTGCGCGTCCGCGACCTGCGCCCGAAGGCGGCGTGATCCGATGGCCAAGCGCGTCCTCTCGCTCGTGATCAACGGCCGGCTCCGCGAGGAGGCGGTCGGCGACTCGACGCTGCTCCTCGATCTGCTTCGCGAGCAGCTCGGCCTGACCGGCACCAAGCGCGGCTGCGACGGCGGCGAGTGCGGCGCCTGCACGGTCATCGTCGACGGCAAGCCGCAGCTCGCCTGCCTGACGCTCGCCGCGCGCTGCGAAGGCGCGCACGTCGAGACCGTCGAGGCGCTCGCGTCCGGCGGCCGCATGAGTGCGCTCCAGGCGGCGTTCCACGAGAAGCTCGGCACGCAGTGCGGCTTCTGCACCCCGGGGATGATCATGGCGGCCGAGGCGCTGCTGCGCGAGAATCCCGCGCCGGACGAGGCGACGATCCGCGAGGCGCTCGGCGGCAACCTGTGCCGCTGCACCGGCTACGTGAAGATCATCGAGGCGGTGCAGGCCGCGGCCGGGGGGGGCGCGATGAACCCGGAAGCGAAGCGCCCGCCTCCGGCGAAGTCGGTGGGCGTGCGCCAGCCGCTCGTCGACGGCGTCGAGAAGGTGACCGGCGCCGCCCGCTACACGGCGGACCTCGCGCCGCGCGGCGCGCTCGTCGGCGCGATCCTGAGGAGCCCGGTCGCGCACGCGCGCATCCGCGGCGTCGACACGTCGCGCGCGCGCGCGATGCCGGGCGTGCGGGCGGTCGTCACCGGCGAGGACTGCGCGATCGCCTACGGCGTGATCCCGATCGCGCAGAACGAGTACCCGCTCGCGCGCGATCGCGTGCGCTATTGCGGCGAGCCGGTGGCCGCCGTCGCCGCCGACGACGCCGCGACGGCGCAGGCGGCCCTCGCGGCGATCGAGCTCGACCTCGAGCCGCTGCCCGCGTATTTCGACGCGAAGTCGGCTCGCGCAGAGGGCGCCGTGCCGTTGCACGAAAGCAAGCCGGGCAACCTCGAGCGCGCGGTCGAGCAGACCTTCGGCGACGTGGACGGCGGGTTCGCGAAGGCGGACCTCGTGCGCGAGCACGCGTTCCACTACGCGGAGGTCAACCACGCGATGATGGAGCCGAACGCGGCGGTGGCCCACTGGGACGCCGAGCGCGGCCGGCTCACGCTCCACTCGGTCACTCAGGTGCCCTACTACGTGCACCTGGCGCTCGCACGCTGCCTCCAGCTCGACGAGTCGGCGATCCGCGTCGTCAAGCCGTTCGTCGGCGGCGGCTTCGGCCACCGCACCGAGACGCTCAACTTCGAGATCGTCGCCGGGCTCCTCGCGCGCGCGGCGGGCGGAACGGTGCGGCTCGAGCTCTCGCGCGAGGAGACGTTCCTCACGCATCGCGGGCGGCCGGAGACCGACGTGCGGCTGAAGATCGGCCTCACGAAGGCGGGCGCTATCACGGCGGTCGAGGCGGAGGTCGTGCAGCGCGGCGGCGCCTACGCGGGCTACGGGCTCGTCACGATCCTCTACGCGGGCGCGCTCCTGCACGCGATCTACCGGGTGCCGGCGTCGCGCTACCACGGCTTCCGCGTCTACTCGAACACGCCGCCCAACGGCGCGATGCGCGGCCACGGCTCGGTCGACGTGCGCCACGCGTTCGAGACGATGCTCGACACGATGGCCGGTGAGCTCGGGCTCGATCCGTTCGCCGTGCGACGCGCGAACCTGATCGACGCTCCGCACCGCACGATCAACGACCTGCAGGTGAACTCGTGCGGTCTCGGCGAGTGCCTCGACATCGTCGAGCGCCGATCCGGGTGGAGCGATCGCAGGGGAAAGCTTCCGCGCGGGCGGGGGCTGGGGATGGCGTGCTCGCACTACGTGTCAGGGTCGGCGAAGCCCGTGCACTGGACCGGCGAGCCGCACGCGGTGATCAACCTCAAGCTCGACTTCGACGGAGGCATCACCGTGCTCACCGGAGCGTCCGACATCGGGCAGGGCAGCTCGACGCTG
>JAKLIE010000105.1 GCA_022709775.1 Pseudomonadota bacterium | reverse complement strand
CGGTCGCTCTGCAGCTCACCGCGGCGCTGGTCGTCGGACTCGTGGCGGCGGCGATCCCCGCGTGGCGCGCCGCCCGCATCCGCATCGTCGACGGCCTGCGCGCCGTGGCGTGAACGAACGGCGGCCGTGCGCATCCCGTTCTCCTACGTCCTCCGCAACCTGGCGGCGCGCCGGCTCACGACCGCGCTTACCGCCGGCGGCATGGCGCTCGTGGTCTACGTGTTCGCCACGGTGCTGATGCTCGCCGCCGGGCTCGAGCGCACGCTCGTGGCGACCGGCAGCGACGACAACGTCGTCGTGATCCGCCGCGGCTCTCAGACCGAGATCCAGAGCGGCATCGACCGCCGGCAGGCCGCGATCGTCGAGTCGTTGCCCGGCATCGCGACCGGCGCCGACGGCCGGCCCGCCGTGTCCAAGGAGCCGGTCGTTCTGATCACGCTGCCCAAGCGCGACTCGGGGAAGTCTTCCAACGTGGTGATCCGGGGCGTCACGCCCGAGGGCTACGCGCTGCGCCCGCAGGCGCGCATCGTCGAGGGCCGCCTGCCGCGCCCCGGGACGGCCGAGGTCGTCGCGGGCCGCTCGGTCGCGGAAGGGTTCCGCGGTGCGGGGCTCGACGAGACCGTGCGATTCGCCACGCGCGACTGGACGGTCGTCGGCATCTTCGACGCCGGACGCACCGGCTTCGATTCCGAGATCTGGGGCGATGCCGAGCAGATGCTGCAGGCGTTCCGCCGCCTGGGCTTCTCGTCGGTGATCTTCCGGCTTGCGGACGGCTCCCGCTTCGACGAGGTGCGCCGGGCGATCGAGGCGGATCCGCGCCTGACGCTCGAGGCCAAGCGGGAGACGCGCTTCTACGCCGACCAGTCCGAGGCGCTGTCGAAGTTCATCACCTACCTCGGCACGTCGATCTCGGTCATCTTCTCGATCGGCGCGATCATCGGCGCGATGATCACGATGTACGCGAGCGTGGCCTCGCGCACCGGCGAGATCGGCACGCTGCGCGCGCTCGGCTTCCCGCGACGCGCGGTCCTCGCGGCGTTCCTCGTCGAGTCGCTGCTGCTGGGGCTCCTGGGCGGCGTCGTCGGGCTCGCGGGTGCGTCGGCGATGCAGGCGATCTCGATCTCGACGATGAACTTCCAGACCTTCGCCGAGCTCGCGTTCTCGTTCGCGCTCACGCCCGGCATCGTCGCCTCGTCGCTCGCCTTCTCGCTCGCGATGGGCTTCGTCGGCGGGTTCCTGCCCGCGACGCGCGCGGCGCGCATGAAGATCGTGGACGCGCTGAGGGCGGCGTGACGCGCCGGGGAGCCCTCGTCGACCTGCCGGCGCTGCGGCGCTACGCGGTCGCGCGGACGCTTGCATCGTCGGCCTCGCCCCCCGACGCCGTCGCGCGGCTGGGATTCGTCCAGTACGATCCGATCCGCGCGCCGGCGTGCGCGCAGGACCTGATCCTGCGCCATCGCGTCGCCGGCTACCGGGCCGGGGATCTCGACCGCGCCTACGCGGCGCATCCGCTCGACGAAGCGTACCTGCACGTCTACGGCGTGATGCCTGCCGGGAACGCACGGCGTCTGCATCCGCGCGGGCACGACGTCGCCTGGCGCGTCGAGCGCGAGCATCCGGGGCTCGCGAAGCGGGTGCTGCGGCAGCTGCGCGCCCGAGGCGCCTTGCATCCGCGCGCCCTGGCGCAGGAGCTCGGCGCCGCCACGATGAGGAGCGGCTGGGGCGGGTCGTCGTCGGCGTCGACGCGCGCGCTCGACATGCTCCAGTACCGCGGGCTCGCGCGCGTCGTGCGGCGCGAGTCCGGCATACGCGTCTACGCGCCGATGCCCGAGCGGGCGCGTGCGGAGCCGCCGCGTCGCCGCGCGGAAGTGCTGCTGGGCATGCTGCTGCGACTCTACGCGCCGCTCCCGGAGGGCACGCTGCGCCAGCTCGCCCGGATGGTCGGCGGCCGGGGTCTCGACGACGGGGCCAGGGAGCGCGCGCTCGCGCGCTTCGTGGCCGACGACGCGGTGGCGTCGGCGACCGTCGATCGCGTCCGCTACCTGTGGCCTGCGGACGAGGACCCGCGCGAAGCGGAGGTCGACGATCGCGTGCGCGCGCTCGCGCCGTTCGATCCGGTCGTCTGGGACCGCCGCCGCTTCGAGCATCTCTGGGGCTGGCCGTACCGGTTCGAGGCCTACACGCCGGCGGCGAAGCGCGTCTACGGCTACTATGCGCTGCCCATACTGTGGCGCGACCGCGCGGTGGGCTGGATCAACGCCGCGCCCGACGCAGGGAAGCTCGCGTTCGACGCGGGCTACGCGGGATCGAAGCCGCGCGACTCCGCGTTCCGCCGCGCGCTCGACGACGAGCTCGCCGCGCTCCGCATCTTCGCGCGAACGGCCGCAAGGGGCGCCGCCGTCTCCGAGGCGGATCGATGAGCGTCGCGTGGCTGTTCGCGATCTGCACGGCAATCTGGGGCTCGACGTGGATCGCGATCACCTGGCAGCTGGGCCAGGTGTCGCCGACCGTGTCGGTCGTCTACCGGTTCGCGCTCGCGGGCGCGCTGCTCGGCGCGTGGTGCGCGGCGACGGGCCGGCGGATGCGGTTCCCGGCGGCCGAGCATGCGCGGCTCGCCGCGTGGGGCGCGATGATGTTCGGGATCAACTACGTCGCCGTCTATTACGCGGAAGCCCACGTGTCGTCGGGACTGGTCGCGGTGGTGTTCTCGACCATCGTGTTCATGAGCCCGATCGGCATGCGACTCGCGTTCGGGACCCCGGTCACCGTGCGGATGCTCGCGGCGGCGACGCTCGGCGTCGGCGGCGTGGCGCTGCTGTTCCTTCCGGAGCTCGACGCCGCGCGCCGGGGCGGGTCGGCTGCGCTCGGCATCCTGTACGCGCTGGTGGCGACCGCGATCGCCACCGGCGGCAATCTGGTCGCGGTGTGCAATCACGCCGCCGGACTGCCGGTGCTGCCGACGACTGCGTGGGGGATGCTCTACGGCGCAGCGGTCGCCGCGGTCGTCGCGCTCGGGCAGGGCGCCGCGTGGACATTCGATCCGCGCCTGCCGTACGTGCTGTCGCTCGCGTACCTCGCGGTGTTCGGCAGCGTCGTCGCGTTCGGCGCGTACCTCACGCTGCTCGCGAAGGTCGGCGCGGGTCCCGCTTCGTACGTCGGCGTGTCGACGCCGGTGATCGCGATGCTGCTCTCGACGATGTTCGAGGGCTACCGCTGGACGTGGCCCGCGGTGCTCGGCGTCGCGCTCGCCGTCGCGGGCAACGTGCTGGCGCTCAAGCCACGAAGGACGTTCTGAACCCGGCGATCCACCGGCCGCCCGGAGCTTCCGGCGCCATCGCCGAGTGAAGCGCGCAACGCGCGCGTCCGGGGGGCGCGACGGCCGCTACTCGAACGCCAGCCGCGCCTCGGTGATGAGCTTCTTCCAGTTCGCGAGGTCGCCCGCGATCAGCAGTCCGAGACGCTCCGGATCGCCCGGGATCAGCTCCGCGCCCTCGCGCTCGAGTCGCTCGCGGACGTCGGCCTGCGCGAGCACGCGGCGCGTCTCGGCGTTGAGCTTCGCGATCGCTTCGCGGGGCGTGCCCGCCGGCGCGACGATGCCCCAGTAGTTGATCACCTCGGCGTTCGCGACGCCCTGTTCCTGCCATGACGGAACGTCGGGCATCTGCGGGATCCGCTTCGGGCCGGTGACCGCCAGCACGCGCACGCGCCTGTCCGCCGCGAGAGGAAGCGCGGCGGGAATCGACGCGGTCATCGCCTGCAGGGTTCCGCCGAGCAGGTCCTTGGTCGCGTCGGCGATGCCGCGGTAGGGCACGTGCACGATGGTCGTGCCGGTCCGCGCCATCAGGAGCTCGAGCGCGAGGTGGTTGACGCTGCCTGGTCCCGCCGAGCCGTAGTTGAGCTTGCCCGGCTCGCGGCGCGCGAGCTCGACGAACTCGCGCATCGTCGTTGCGTTGACGGCGGGATGGACGACGAAGGCGAGCGGCCCCGACGCGATGGGAGCGACCGGCACGAACTGGCCGACGGGATCGTATCCGGGGTTCTTCGCCGACGCGGCGACGGTCGTGAACGGCGAGGCGACGAACAGCAGCGTGTAGCCGTCGGGCTCCGCCTTCGCGACCTCGGCCGCGCCGATCGCGCCGCCCGCGCCGGTGCGGTTGTCGACGACGACCAGCTGCCCCAGACGCTCGGAAAGCTTCTGCGCGACGAAGCGCGCCACCGTGTCGGTCCCCGCCCCCGGCGAGAAAGGCACGACGAGGCGGATCGGCTTCGTCGGGTAGGTGCCCTCCGCGAGCGCCGGCATTGCCGGCAGGAGGCAAAGGGAGAGAAGCACGGCGACGCAGCGGCGCAGGAGGGTCATGGGAGTCGGACGCATCGGTCGGGTAGGGGAAAATCGAGCATCGTGGCTCGCGTCGATGACCGGATCGTGACGGCCGGCGGACGCGGGCCCGCCTATCCTCGTCCGATCCGTCGCGTGCGTCCAGTCGCGGGACGTCGGTTGCCGATCCGCGGCTCCCCGTCGTCAGTCCTGGTCGGGCTTCGGGACCGCGTCGACGTTGTCGATGAGCCGGGTGGCGCCGAGCTTCGCCGCGCCCAGCACGATCAGCAGGTTCGGCTGGTCGAGCGCCTCCGGGTGCGGGATGCGCAGGCCGAGGCCGTGGCGGACCGCGACGTAATCGACCCGCCAGCCGTGGCGGGCGAGCTCCGAGCGGCCGTCCGCCTCGAGGTTCGCGTAGTCGCGGCGGCCGGCCGCGATCGCGTCCGCGATGCCGCGCAGCACCCGGTGGAGCCGCGGCGCCTCGGCCCGCTCGGAAGGCGACAGGTAGCCGTTGCGCGACGACAGTGCGAGTCCGTCGTCGGCGCGCACCGTCTCGCAGCCGACGATCCCGATCGGCAGGTTGAACTGCTGAACCATGCCGCGCACGATCTCGAGCTGCTGGCGGTCCTTCCTGCCGAACACCGCGACCTGCGGACGCACCAGGTTGAAGAGCTTCAGCACGACGGTGCACACGCCGTCGAAGAACCCGGGACGGAACTCGCCCTCGAGTTCCTCGCCCAGCGGCGGCGGCTTCACGCGGTAGAGCTGCGGCACCGGGTACATCTCGTGCTCGGTCGGCGCGAACAGCGCGTCGACGCCCATGCGTTCGAGGCCCGCGCGGTCCGCGTCCATCGTGCGCGGGTAGCGGTCGAAGTCCTCGTTCGGCCCGAACTGCAGCCGGTTCACGAAGATGCTCGCGACGACGGCATCGCCTCGCGCGCGCGCGAGCCGCGTCAGCGCGAGGTGGCCCTCGTGCAGATTCCCCATCGTCGGCACGAAGGCGACGCGCCCTGCACCCGCGAGCTCGCGGGCCAGGTCGGCGGCGGTGTGGCAGATCTTCATCGCGTCGTCCCCTCGTTGTCGCGCCGATGTCTCAGAAGCAGTGCTCCGCCGCCGGGAACGAGCCGTCCTTCACGGCGGCGACGTACGCGGCGATCGCCCGCTCGATGCTGTCGTGCCCGGTCATGAAGTTGCGCACGAACCGCGCCGCCTTGCCGGGCTGGATCCCGAGCGCGTCCTGGATCACCAGCACCTGGCCCGTGCAGCCGGGGCCCGCGCCGATCCCGATGATCGGCACGCCGGACTCGCGCACGAGCCGGGAGCCCAGGTCGCGCGGCACGCACTCGACGACGATCATAGACGCGCCGGCGCGCTCGAGCGCCTTCGCATCGGCGAGCATCGTATCCGCGGCCTCGGCGGTCCTGCCCTGGACCCGGAAGCCGCCGAGCGCGTTCACCGACTGCGGCGTGAGCCCCACGTGTCCGCAGACCGGCACGCCGCGCTTCGTCAGGAACTCGACCGTGCGCGCGATCCACTCGCCGCCCTCGATCTTCACCATCTGCGCGCCGGCCTGGAGCGCCGCCGCGGACGCGTGGAACGCGTCCTCGGGGCTCGCCTGGTAGGTGCCGAACGGCAGGTCGGTGATCACGAGCGGCCGCGTGGATCCGGCGACGACGCACCGCGTGTGGTAGAGCGCGTGCGCGAGCTCGACCGGCAGCGTCGTGGGGTGCCCCTGGATCACCATGCCGAGCGAATCGCCGACGAGCAGGATGTCGACGCCCGCGCGGTCGCACACGCCCGCGAGGCTCGCGTCGTACGCGGTCAGCATCGCGAGCCTTTCGCCCGCGGACACCAGCTTCGCGATCGCAGTCAGCGTCAGGCGGCCGGTGCGCGCCGGCGGAACGGGGGCGCCGTAGGGCGCGGCGTCAGGCGGATTGGCCAAGGTTGAAGAACTCCCGCCGGCCGCGCATCGACGCGATGCGCTCGAGCAGCAACGCGAAGTGGCCGGGATCGTCGACGAAGTTGAGTCGCTCGCTGTTGACGATCATGAGCGGCGCGCCGTCGTACCGGTAGAAGAAGCGCGTGTAGGTGTCGGCCACGCGCGCGAGGTAGGACTCCTCGATCGTGCGCTCGTAGTCGCTGCCGCGCCGCTGCACGCGATCGACCAGCACGGGGACCGGCGCCTGAAGGTAGATCACGAGGTCGGGGGCCGGCACCTGCGGCTTCAGGTGCGAGTAGATCTTCTCGTAGAGCGCGTACTCGTCGTCGGTCAGGTTGAGCCGCGCGAACAGCGGGTCCTTGTCGAACAGGAAG
>JAKLIE010000104.1 GCA_022709775.1 Pseudomonadota bacterium | reverse complement strand
AAGGGCGCGGTGCCCCCTCCTTCAGGAGGGGGGGCGCGACGCCGCGAAGCGGCTAGCCTGGGGGAGGAATCTCGTGAACGGCCGCGCCCGCCGGGCCGCCCCAAGGGCGCGGTGCCCCCTCCTTCAGGAGGGGGGGCGCGACGCCGCGAAGCGGCTAGCCTGGGGGAGGAATCTCGTGAACGGCCGCGCCCGCCGGGCCGCCCCAAGGGCGCGGTTCCCCCTCCTTCAGGAGGGGGGGCGCGACGCCGCGAAGCGGCTAGCCTGGGGGAGGATTCCGTGACCGCCGCCCTCAGGACGGAAGGCCTGTCGAAGCACTTCGGCGCGTTCAAGGCGAACAGCGACGTGTCGCTCGCGTTCCCTCAGGGGGCGCGCCACGCGCTGATCGGCCCGAACGGCGCCGGCAAGACGACGCTCATCAACCTGCTGACCGGCGTGTTCGCACCCACGTCGGGCGACGTGTTCCTCGGCGACGAGCGCATCACCGCGTTGCCGCAGCACAAGCGCGTCAAGCGCGGCATGACGCGCACGTTCCAGATCAACACGCTGTTCGCCGGGCTCACCGTGCTCGAGTCGGCCGTGCTCGCGGTGTGCGAGCGCAGGGGACGGGCGGGGATCTGGCACCGCACGGTGGCGAGCCAGCGGAAGGAGGCCGACGAGGCGTACGCGCTGCTCGAGATGCTGCGCCTCGCGCCCGAGGCCGACACGCTCACGCGCAACCTGCCCTACGGCAAGCAGCGGCTGGTCGAGATCGCGCTCGCGCTGGCCACGAAGCCCCGGATCCTGCTGCTCGACGAACCGGCCGCCGGCATCCCCGCCGGCGAGAGCGCCGAGCTGTTCTCGGTCATCGCGGCGCTGCCCAGGGACGTCACGATCCTGTTCATCGAGCACGACATGGAGCTCGTGTTCCGGTTCGCCGAGCGCATCACCGTGCTGGTCGGCGGACGCGTGCTGACCGAAGGCACGCCCGCGGAGATCGCCGCCAACCCGCGCGTGCGCGAGGTCTACCTGGGCGAGGCGCAGCATGGCTGAGCTGCTCGCCGTCGAAGGCGTGACCGCCGGCTACGGCGATGGCATCGTCCTCGAGGACGTGTCGCTCTCGATGGAGGAGGGCGACAGCCTCGCGCTGCTCGGCCGCAACGGCATGGGCAAGACGACGCTGCTCGTCACGCTGATGGGGCTGACGCGCCTGCGCGGCGGTCGACTCGCCTGGCGTGGCGGCGACCTCGCGGCGCTGCCGACGCACCGGCGCAGCCAGGCGGGCCTGGGCTGGGTGCCGCAGGAGCGCTTCATGTTTCCCTCGCTCACCGTCGAGGAGCACCTCACCGCGGTTGCCCGTCCCGGACGGTGGACGGTGAAGAAAGTCTACGGGATCTTCCCGCGCCTCGAGGAGCGCCGCGGCAACTACGGCAACCAGCTCTCGGGCGGCGAGCAGCAGATGCTCGCGATCGCGCGCGCGCTGATGGTGAACCCGAGCCTGCTCCTGCTCGACGAGCCGATGGAAGGGCTCGCGCCGATCATCGTGCAGGAGCTGATGAACGTGATCCGCGAGCTGGTCGCCGAAGGCGGCATGGCGGTGATCGTCGTCGAGCAGCACGCGAAGCTCGCGCTCGCGCTGACGCGCCAGGCCGTGGTGCTCGAGCGCGGCCGCGTCGTCCACCGATCGACGAGCGGGCAGCTGCTCGCCGACCCCGAGACGCTCCACCGGCTCGTCTCCGTTTCCTGACCCCGGGCCCCCATGAAGGCGATCGCGATCATCCAGGACGAGCACCGCGCCATCACCGCGGTGATAGAGGGATTGCGCCACCTGCTGGCCGAGGTCGCCGCGGGTCGCATGGCCGCGGACCACGCGCTGCTGGGCGCGATGTTCCACTACATGGAGACGTTCCCCGAGAAGCTCCACCACCCGAAGGAAGACGACTTCCTGTTCGCGCGGCTCCGCACGAGGCGGCCCGACGCGACGCTGCTGCTCGACGGACTCGAGGCCGAGCACGAGATCGGCCGCGAGCGCTTCTACGAGCTCAAGGCGAAGTGGGAGCGTTTCCGCGACGATCCCACGGCGCTCGCGCCCTTCGTCGAAGGCGTCGAGCGCTACTCGCACTTCCACTGGCTGCACATGCGCAAGGAAGAGGACGAGGTGCTGCCGCTCGCGGCGAAGGCACTGACCGGCGACGACTGGGAGGCGATCGACGCGGCGTTCGCGTCGAACAGCGACCCGATCGTCGGCGTGCCCGCGAGCAAGGCGTTCCGCGAGCTGTTCCGGCGCATCGTCGCGATCGCGCCGCCGCCCTGGGGCGTCGGGCCGGACGCCGCGGCGCCGCGCTGAAGCGCGGTTTCGCGTCAGTCGGCCGCGGAAATCCGCCGCGCGTCGATTGCCGCGATCAGCCGGTCCGCGTACTCGCGCCAGTTCGCGTCCTTCGGCACCTGCGCCAGGCCCGCCGGCTCCTTGAGCTTCGCCATCCAGTCCTGCCGCTCCGCGATCGCGGACGCCATCCACGGGTCGAGCCCCGCCTCGCGCACGGTGACGGCGACCTCGCGCATCTCCTCGGCGCGGCGCTTCCCGTGCAATGCGGTGCGGCTCACCATGTACGAGGCGACCTTCTCCCAGTCGAGCTCGGGGAAGGTCTCGTGCAGCGACGCGAGCACGCGATCTTCGACACCGTAGGCGCGAGCCGACGTGAGGCTCTCGACCAGCAGCGACTCGAGCCCCTTGATCATCACGCTGCGGCACATCTTGATCGCCGAGGCGACGCCGACGCCGTCGGCGGCGATCTCCATCGAGAAGCCGAGCGGCTCCAGCAGCGCTTCGAGGGCAGCGGCGTCCTTGCCGCCGAGCAGCATCGGCACGCGGATGCCGTACTGCGGAACGGTGGTCATCACGGCGGACTCGACGTAGCGACCGCCCGCCGCGTCGATGCGCTGCGACGAGCGCTGCTTCGTTCCCGGCGAGCACGAGTTGAGGTCCATGAACCAGGCGCCGCGGCGGATCGTCCGCGCGGCCTCGTCGGCGACCGACCACGCCTGTGAAGCGGTGACCGCCGAGATCACCACGTCCGCGCGCGCGGTCAGCGCCGCCATCGACGCGACGGCGTCGACGCCGGCCTTCGCCGCATGGGCCTTCAACGGCGCGGCGGACGCGGGATCGGCGAACAGGACGTCCCAGGCGCCGACCCACGCGACTTCGCGCCCGACGAGCGCCGCCGTGAGGATCTTGCCGACCTCGCCGTAGCCGACGAGGCCGATCGACAGCCCGCATCCTTCCGACATCGTGTCCCCCTTTCCGAGAACGCCAGCACCGGGGTCAGATTCAAATCTGACCCCGGTGTGGGTCAGACGCCGCCCCAGACGTCGCGCGCCGTCTCGACGCACAGCCGGATCTTGGCCGCCTGCGTCGCGACGGCGATCTCGTTGCCGTGCACGGTCGACGAGAAGCCGCACTGCGGCGACAGGCACATCTGGTCGAGCGGCATGAACGTCGCCGCTTCGTCGATGCGGCGCCTGAGCTCGTCCTTCGTCTCCATGCGGTCGAGCTTCGTGCTGACGAGCCCGAGCACGACGACCTTGCCCTTCGGCACGTGGCGCAGCGGCGCGAAGTCGCCCGAGCGCGCGTCGTCGTACTCGAGGAAATAGCCGTCGACGTCGAGCTCGTTGAACAGGATCCTCGCGACCGGCTCGTAGCCGCCCTCGGCGGCCCAGGCGCTCCTGAAGTTTCCGCGGCAGAGGTGCACGCACACGTTCATCGACGAAGGCCTCGTCGCGATCGCCGCGTTGATGAGCTTCGCGTAGCGGCGCGGCAGCTCGTCGGGATCGTCGCCGCGAGCCTTCGCCCCCTCGCGCATCTTCGTGTCGCACAGGTAGGCGAGGTTGGTGTCGTCGAGCTGCAGGTAGGTGCAGCCGGCGGCGGCCAGGTCGGCGATCTCCTCGCGGTAGGCCTTCGCGATGTCGTCGAAGAAATCCTCCATGGCCGGGTACGCGTCCCGGCTGACCGCGCCGCGGCCGCCGCGGAAGTGCAGCATCGTCGGCGACGGGATGGTCACCTTCGGCGTGCGCGTCGTCACCGACTTCAGGAACTCGAAGTCCCGGCGCTGGATCGGCCGCGAGTGGCGGACCTTGCCGGTCACCTGCATGATCGGCGGCGCGAAGTCGACGTTCCCCGCGTTGCTGTGGAAGCTGATCGCGATGCCGCCCTTGGTCTCGACGCCGTCGAGCTGCGTCAGGAAGTCGATGTGGAAATACGTGCGGCGGAACTCGCCGTCGGTGATGCCGCGCAGTCCCAGGTCCTCCTGGAACTTCACGACGTCCCGGATCGCCGCGTCTTCGACGCCGCGCAGCGCGGCGGCGTCGATCTCGCCCTTCGCGAACCTCTCGCGGGCGTCGAGCAGCGCGCGCGGACGCAGGAAGCTGCCGACGTGGTCGGCGCGGAACGGCGGGACGTTGCGGACGGTCGTGCGGGGCGGTGCGGCGGTGTCGGCCATGGCTGCTCGCGAGGATGGGGCCGGCGACGACAGCGCCGCCGGCGGGAATCGGATCGACATTTTACGCCCGCCGCATCCCGGCCGCCGTCGGCCGGCGCACGACGCGGCGGGTGCGTGCGGGGAACGTCCGGCGCGGTCAGAGCAGTCCGCGCTTCGCGAGGTTGCGCATGAGCGCGCCCGCGCCCATCGTCCACGGTGCGACCGTGTCGCTGGTGCGCACGCGATTCGCAAGCGCGCCGATCGAGGGCGTCGAGACGGTCACGATGTCGCCCACCGCGTGCGTGAACCCCTGGCCCGGGCCGTACCGGTCCTTGACCGGCGCGAACATCGTGCCGAGGAACAGCACGAAGCCGTCCGGGTACTGGTGGTTTTCGCCGATGGCCTGCGCGGCGAGATCCAGGGGATCCCGGCTGATCCTCGCCATCGAGCTCGAGCCTTCGAGCACGAAGCCTTCCGGCCCTTCGACGCGCAGCGCGAGGTCGGCGCGGCGCACGTCCTCCACCGAGTAGCCGTCGTCGAAGAGCCGCACGAACGGGCCGATCGCGCACGAGCCCGTGTTGTCCTTGGCCTTTCCCAGCAGCAGCGCGCTGCGCCCCTCGAAGTCGCGCAGGTTCACGTCGTTGCCGAGGGTCGCGCCGACGACGCGGCCGTCCGAGGCGACGGCGAGCACGATCTCCGGCTCCGGGTTGTTCCACGCCGACTTCGGGTGGATGCCGATGTCCGCGCCGGTGCCGACCGCCGACATCGGCTGCGACTTCGTGAAGATTTCGGCGTCGGGGCCGATTCCGACTTCGAGGTACTGCGACCACGCGCCCTGCGCGATCAGCACGTCCTTGAGCCTCGCGGCCTCCGCCGATCCGGGGCGCACCGCGGCGAGGTCGTCGCCGATGATCGCGACGATCGCGTGGCGCACGCGTTCGGCCTTCGCCGGATCCCCGCGCGCCTGCTCCTCGATCACGCGCTCGAGCATGCTCGACACGAACGTCACGCCTGCCGCCTTGATCGCCTGCAGGTCGACGGGCGCGAGGAGCCATGGCCGCGACGCGTCGCGCGACGCCTCGTCGCTGTTGGAAAGCAGGTCCGCCGCCGTGCCGATGCGCGGGAGTCCCTGCAGGGAGCGAGCGGCCGCAACCGGGTCGCGCTGGTTCAGGAGCTCGCTCACCGTCGGCGCGGCGCGCGAGAGGTCGTAGGCGACGCCGTCGCGGACGACGATCGGCGCGGGACCGCCCGCGGCGGGGAGCCACGCGCGTCCGATCAGCGTCGCGCGCGACGCGTCGTGCGGCAGGGCTCGTGCGGGGTCGAGATCGGCGAGCATCGCACCGGGCGGGCAGTCGAACGGACCCGCATCATATCGCGCGCGCGGCGCGAAGCGTCGCGGCGCCGGCGCGTGGTCAGGCGTGAACGGGGCCGGCGGGCCGCGGACGCACTTCGATCGCGCTGGCAGGGCAGACGCGCACGCATGCGCCGCAGCCGGTGCAGTGCGCACCGTCGACGCGAGGCTCGGGGACCGATGCGTTCGGCCGCGGGCGGAAACGGATCGCGTGCGGCTCGCACGCGTCGCCGCAGCTCTGGCATTCGACGCCGAGGCGCGCGAGGCACGTCGCGTCGACGCGGGCGACGACCGCCCAGGGACGCGCGCCCGCCGCGCGCGCCGCGACGTCGAAGGCGGGTTCGGGGCACGCGTCGACGCACTCGCCGCAGAACGTGCACTCTCCGTCCGCGTAGTCGACCTGCACCGTGCCCGCGGCGAGCTTCAGGACGTGCGTCGGGCAGGCGTCGACGCACTTGCCGCACCGCGTGCAGGCCTGGTCGAAGTCGCTCGGCGCGAGCGACCACGGGGGCAGCAGCACGGGACCGGGCGCGTCGCCGACGAGGAGCGCGCGCCGCGCGAGATCCGGCGCTCCCGACGGGACGCGCGCGGGCCGGTGGCTGGCCCGTCCGTGGTTCGTGCTCCTCATGGCGTCGCTCTCCCGGACCGGCGGCCGCGCTGCGCGGCCGCCGCTCTGCCTCGATTCCTTCGCGCCTCCTGCAACTCGAAGTCCGGCCCGGTGGAGACCCGGGCGGCCATCCGCGCATTCTAGGCGCGCCGCGCGCGGCGGTGCGACGATTTTCTCGGGAATCCTTGATCCGGCCCCGGGCGCCCGGCGGAAACGAGCCAT
>JAKLIE010000103.1 GCA_022709775.1 Pseudomonadota bacterium | reverse complement strand
CGCATCGGTCAGGTGGACGCGCTTCGCGACGACCTCGTGGAGCGGCAGGCCCACCGCGTCGGCGACCTCGCGCAGTTGCATCGACGCGGTCGGCTGCGTCACGTGCATCGTGCGCGCCGCGGCGCTCACGCTGCCGGTGTCCGCCAGGGCGAGGAAGAGGCGCAACTGCCGGAAGGTGACGTTCATAGTATTTTCTCTATGATTAATGCCGATAAAATCGATTTTACTCGATTCTCCCGAACCCCTAGGATCGCGGTCCGAAGGAGAACCCATGCAGAACCTGCTCGATCCCGCGATCCTGTTCTTCGTGCTGGGCGTTCTCGCCGGCGCGGTCCGCTCGAACCTCGAGATCCCGCCCGCGATCGCGAAGTTCCTCTCGCTCTACCTGCTGATGGCGCTGGGCCTCAAGGGGGGCTTCGCGCTCGCGCACTCGGGCTTCACCGGCGCCGTCGCGTCGAGCCTCGCCGCCGCGATCGCGATGGCGCTGATCGTGCCCGCGCTCGGCTACGCGGTGCTCAGGACGCGCGTATCCCGCTACGACGCCGCAGCCGTGGCTGCGTCCTACGGCTCGGTGAGCGCGGTGACGTTCGTGACTGCGATGCAGTACCTCGAGACGAACGGCATGGCGTTCGGCGGCCACATGGCGGTCGCGATGGTCGCGATGGAGTCGCCGGCCGTCCTGATGGCGGTCGCGTTCGCCAACATGCTGCGCCAGAAGGACGCAACGCCCGCGGTCGTGCCGTTGTCGGGCGGCGCCGCGGCGGCGACGCTCGGCGGCCGGGAGCCTTCGACGCCGATCGGCAAGGTGCTGCACGAATCGTTCACCGACGGCACGCAGGTGCTGCTGCTGGGCGCGATGGCGGTGGGATTCCTGAGCGGCGACGCGGGCAAGGCCGTGATGCAGCCGTTCTCCGGCGACCTGTTCAAGGGGATGCTCGCGTTCTTCCTGCTCGACATGGGAATCCAGGTCGCGAAGAACGCCGGAGCCGTGCGGGGGCGGTCGCCCGTGCTGATCGCCTACGCGAGCATCGGGCCTCTCGTCCACGCCGCGATCGCGCTCGCGCTCGCCGCACTGCTGGGCCTCCCGGCCGCCGACGCCGCGCTCCTGATGGTGCTGTCGGCGAGCGCGTCGTACATCGTGGTGCCCGCGGTGCTCCGCTACGCGATCCCCGAGGCGAATCCGTCGATCTACCTCGGCCTCTCGCTAGGGATCACGTTCCCGCTCAACATCCTCGTCGGCATCCCGCTCTACACGTTCGTCGCGCGGGCCGCCCTCGGTTGAGGCCGCAGGCCGGCCGGCGGCGCCGGCCGCGCGAACCGGGGTCGGACGAAAATTCGACTCCGGTGTCAGTGGACGATGCGCCCTTCGTCGCCGCCCACGACTCTGTTCAGCCACGCGCGTGCCCGCGAGGCTCCAGTGCCGGTCGTCGAGCCGCACGCCGCCCGCGAGAGGCTGCGGTGCGCGGGCCTTGCGCACGGGGAACGATTCCCCGGTCAGCGCCGACCCGCCGATCTGCACGTCGCGGGCGTGAAGCAGCACGCCCTCGGCGGGAACCGAATCGCCGGAGGCGAGCGCGGCGACGTCGCCGGGCACGAGGTCGACCGCCGGGACCCCGGTCCACGCGCCTTCGCGCGGCACGCGAGCGGTCGCGGCGAGCCCGCTCTACAGCCCGGCGAGCGACGCCTGCGTGCGGCGGTGGAGCCACGCGTCCATCCCGAACAGCGGGACGAGCGCGGCGAGCAGGATCGCCGCCTCGGTGCGGTCCCCCACGAACGCGAACAGCGCGCTCGTGCCGAGCAGGAACCACAGCATCGGGTCGCGCAGCGAGTCGCGGACGACGTTGATCCACCCGCCCGGCGGCGCCTCGACGATCGCGTTGGCGCCGTACCGCGCCCGCCGCTCGGCGGCCGCGCTCAGGCCCGAATCGGGCGCGGGAAGGCGGTCGAGGCGATCGCTCGGAATGCTTCGAACCATCACCGGCTTCCTGCGGCACCCTCACGCCGGACGGCGGCGACGACGAGCGCGCCGGCCCGCCACCGCGAGAGCGCCCGGCGATCGTTCAGCGCCGACGTCGTCGCGAGGACGCAGTGCGAGGCGAGGCGGAGAAGCCCGCCCGCGGCACCCGGTCTTTCACGATACGCGTCCGGGACTCGTCAGCCCCGTCGCAGGCGCCAGGCCGCGGCGAGCGCGAGCAGCATCGCCAGCACGGCGAGCCCGCGATCGTCGCCCGCGGGCACCGGCGCCGGCGGAGGCGGACAGACGGTCACGTAGGTCTCGGCGTTGACGGTGAACGTGTCGGCGAGCGCCGCCTGGTCGCCGCCCCAGCCGCCGTCGACGACGAGCTCGACGTCCAGCACGCGAGCGCCTCCGACCAATGCGAGCGCCTGCGCGTAGGTGCCGTAGTAGGGGCCGCCGAGCTGGGTGAGGTCCCAGTGCGTGACGAGGTCGCCGATCACGTTGCCGGTGGCGAGGAACGCCGCGTGACCCGCATCGGTGAAGCTCGGCGGCGTCCCCATGTAGACGAAGATGCTGCCGTTCCAGCTGCCGTCGCCGTCGGTGTCGAGCGGGATCTCGAAGCGCGGCGAACCGCCGTGGTACGAGCCGACCGGGAAGCTGAACGTGGCCGTGAGCGTGACGAGCTGCGAGAACGTCGTCACGGCTCCCGGCGTCCACGTGAGGTAGCCGTACGGCGGCGTGCCGCCGAAGTCGGACTGCAGTTTCGTGACGCAGGCGCTCCCCGACGGGTTGCCGCCCGGCGACGGGACGATCGTGTCGTACGTGCTCCCGAAGAACGCGGCCTGGGCGGCACCTGCCGAAAGCGCGAGCGCGAGGGCGGCGAACGTCGAACGGAGGGTGGTGCGGGACTTCGTCATGGCGAGGCCTTTGGCGAGCGGTGCCGAATGTCGGGACGGTCGATAGTCTCCTCTCGGGCCGCCCGGGGGCAAGTCGGGCCCATTACCCGGCCCGATCGGCCTTACCAGTGCCGTTGCGGCGCTGGTCTTCGCGACGCCGCGCGCCGCTGCCCCGATCGGGATTGCCTTCGGACGCCTATTCGCGCGGGCCGGAGCAGCGCGCCGCGCCGAGGAAGGCGACGAGATCCGCCCGCTCCTGCGCGCTCGCGATGCCCGCGTAGCCCATGGACGTGCCCGGCACCATCGCCGCGGGGCTCGCGAGGAACCGGTCGAGACTCTTCGCGTCCCACACGATGCCCGAGGCGCGCATCGCCGGCGAGTAGTCGAACCCCGGAACGCTCCCCGCCCGCCGCCCGAGGAGGCCGCAGTGGCGCGGCCCCGTCCGATTCGCGTCGAGCGAGTGGCACGCGAAGCAGCGCGAATAGATCGCCTCGCCGCGCGCGGCGTCCCCCGGCGGCATCGCGGACGCGGCCGGCACGACCGCGACCGCCGCCGCGAGGATCCGGAGGACGCCGTCGCGAATCACGACACGAACGCCGAGGGCACGGGCGTCTCGCCGACCGCGTGCCGCAGCACCGCCCAGTGCATCGCCTCGTCGCCGAGGATGCTCGCCGCCGCCTTCGCGAGGTCGCGATTGCCGAACACCGGCACGGCGCCGAGGTACGCGCTCACCGCACCCTTCTCGAGCGACGCCGCGAAGCGGAGCACGTCGGCCTCCGACTTCAAGCCTTCGGTCGGGAACTCGTAGCGCGCCTTCGCCGCCACGGGCCTGCCGCCGAGCTTCTCGATCGTCTTCGCGAGCACGTCCGCGTGCTCCTTGTGGTGGCCCTGGAACGCGAGGGCGAGGTCGAGCGCGGGCTTGCGCAGGAGTCCGCTCCCGGCGCCGACCTGGTAGGCGGCGACCGCCTCCAGCTCGGCGGCGAGCGCGGTGTTGAGGATGCGGGCGTCGGCCTCGGTGGCCGCGCCGCCCGTGGCGGCGAGCGCCTCGCGTCCGGCCAGCAGCGCCACCGCGGCGCCGGACAGCGCGACGCCGGAATTCGAGAGGAACCTGCGCCGCGAAGCGCGCAGCAGGGGACCTTTCGCCATCGCGAAAAAGGACATGTCGGACTCCTGTGGAGGGAACGGGGCGGTCAGGGACCGCCGGGGGACGAATCGTCGATGCGCGCCATCACGCGCTCGACGATCGTGTCGCAGCGCTCGCCGAGGAAGCGGAAGGCGTCCTCCTGGGCGAGGTCGATCTCGCGGGCGAGCGAGTCGCGCAGCAGCGCGCGGGCGCGGAAGTACCGAGTGCGCACCGTCGCCTCGCCGACGCCCAGCGCCGCCGCCGTGTCGCCCACGTCGAGCTCCTGGACGGCGCGCATCACGAAGACGGAACGGAACGCATCGGGCAGCTGGTCGATCTTGCGCTCGAGGAGCCGGCGAGTCTCCGCCCGCAGCGCGTCGTGCTCGGGCCCTTCGCCATCCGACGAGGCCGTGTCCTCGCCGGGGGAGCGCTCCCCGGCGATCTCGCCTTCCAGCGTGATCACGGTCGCCCGGCGCTGCCGGCGGCGCCGCCGGCCGAGCGACTCGTTCACGACGATGCTGAGAAGCCACGTGGAGAGCTTCGCGTCGCCGCGGAAGTCACCGATGCGCCGGTACGCCAGCAGGTAGGCCTCCTGCACCGCGTCCTCGGCCTCGGCGTCGTCGCGCAGGATGCTGCGCGCGGCGCGGAACATCGCCTGGTTGTGACGGCGCATCAGCGGCCGGAACGCGGACGCGTCGCCGCTCGCCACGCGGGAGGCGAGCTCGTCGTCGGGGGGCGAAGGGTCGTCGAGGGAGCGGGCGGCGGCGGTCATGCGTCGGAACCTCCTGTTCGCCCCATTAGATGAATGCCGCGGCGCCGGCGTTCCCGCGCGGCGCCGGCTATCGCATCATTATGTGATGGATGGGGGGGCGGCCCCTCCGGCGCCGGCGCGCCGCCTTCCGCCGGATCATCGGACCGGCCCGGGGCGCGCGGAGCGGGCGCGCTACCGGCAGCTCGCGCGACAGCCCTCGGGCGAGTCGCACTCACCGGCCCCCTCGACGCGGCACTCGGCTCGCGTGCGGTGCGTGAACCGGATGCCGTCGCCGAAATCGCAGATCACCTGGGTGAGGCCGCCTTTGCTCTGCACCGCCATTCGCGCCGGCTTCGCCGCGCGGATCGCCTCGGGCGCGAGCTCGCACGACGGATACGCGTCGAACGCGCCGTCCGCCGATTCCCACAGCGCGATGTTCTTCACCTTCCGGTACGTGGCGAAATCGGTGCAGGCGTCGGCCTTCCCGTCGTACATGCGCGCGTTGTCGCTGCAGTAGCCGACGAACGTGTAGCGCAACTCGGCCTCGGTCGGGCAGGACGCCACCTGCCTCGCGCCGCGCAGGTCGGGGCAGGCGAGCGTTTCCGCTGCGGCCGGAACGGCTGAGAGTCCGACGCCGAACAGCATGGCGACCCCGAGGAATCCGCGCTTCGTCATTCGTTCGCCTCCACCGCCGTCCGGGCCGCGGGCGCCCGTCTCGCCAACCCGGGGACGAGGCGCGCGGCCAGCCGCCCCTCGTCACGCGTGAGCTTCGCTTCCGCCTCGCGCACGAAATCCGCGAGGCGCCCGGACGCAGCGCTCGGGTCGCGCCCCTTCGGACCGACGATCGCGTAGCGCAACGACATCCACGGCTCCGTGCCCAGCACGACGAGCCGGCCGCGCTCGACGTCTTCGGCGACCGGCGGCAGCGGCAACGCCGCGATCGCGTCCGAGTCGGCGACGATGCGCTTGACCGACGAGAGCGAGCCCGACTCGATCGCGGGAAACGGCCGCGCGTGCCGCGCGACGTCCTGGCGCCGCCGCGCCGCAAGCATCGGCTCGAGCACGCGCGGCGGATGCCGGCTCAGCGCGACGAACGGATAGTCGAACGTATGCTCCGCCGCCACCGCGGCCTTCCGCCGCAGCGGATGGCCGCGACGCGCGACGAAGTAGACCTGGTGCGGCGCGAGCGGCTCGATGTCGACGTCCGGCTCTCCCTCGAACGTGCTGAACTCGCCCACGAAGAAATCCACCTCCCGCGCGCGAAGCATGCGCAGGAGGTCGTCCCATTCGCGCTGGACGACGCGCACGCGCACCTGCGGATGCGCGGCCGCGAACCGCGCGACCGCGGCCGGGACGATCGTCTCGGCCGGATAGGGGCCGGCGCCCACGACCACCAGTCCCGCCCCCGGGCCGCTTCGTCGCACGAACGCCCGGTCGACCTCGTCGGCGGCACGAACCAGCTCGCGCGCGCGGCCGATCAGGAGCCTCCCGTCGTCGGTCGGCGTCACGCCTTGCGTCGATCGCTCGAACAGCGCGCTGCCGACCGCGCGCTCCAGGAGCTTGACGCTGCGGGAGAGCGCGGGCTGCGTCATCCCGAGCGCCGCCGCCGCGCGCCCGAAGCTTCCGTGCTCGGCGACCGCGAGCAGATGGCGAAGCTGGCGCAGCTCGAAGGGCATGCACGGATTATATGACCCCGCCAACCACCGGGCATTGGACACCATGGGGGCCACGCCACGAGAATCCGGCCACTGCGCGCACACGCGCGCCCCGCTGCGCCCCCGGCGCGCGATCCCGGATCGCGCCCGACGCGCTCGACCGCGCGCTCGCGCAACGCACCCCAAGGAGGAACTCGGATGCTCAGGACCCGCACAGGATCGCTGTCGACGCTCGCCCTGGCGCTATCGCTCGCCTGGGTG
>JAKLIE010000102.1 GCA_022709775.1 Pseudomonadota bacterium | reverse complement strand
TCTGTCGCCGCAGGACCGGGGATTCTCGGACGTCGAGTCCGGCGGGCGGACGTGGCGCGTGTTCTCGAGCCTCGACCGCAAGGGCCGCGTGCTCGTCCAGGTCGCCGAGGAGCGGCGCGCGCGCGACCGGATCGCTGGCGGCGTAGCCGGCGCGCTACTGCTGCCGATGATCGTCGGGCTGCCCGTCCTCGGCCTGATGATCTGGCTCGCGCTGCGGTCCGGCCTGAAGCCCCTCGTCGCGCTCGGTCGCGACGTCGCCTCCCGCGATCCCGACAACCTCCAGCCCCTCGACGCGGCGGCCGTGCCGCGCGAAGTCGCGCCGCTCGTCGCGAGCCTGAACGGACTCTTCGGGCGACTCAGGCATTCGATCGACCACGAGCGACGGTTCAATGCGGATGCGGCGCACGAGCTTCGCACCCCGCTCGCGGCGGTGCGCGCCCAGGCCGAAGTGGCCGTGGCTTCGACGACCGACGCGGAACGGGGGCATGCGCTCAAGCAGATCGTCGCCGGTTGCGACCGTGCCGCACGGCTCGTCGACCAGATGCTGACGCTCGCGCGGCTCGATCCGCAGCGCACGCTGGCAGGCGGTGCGCGCTTCGATCTCTCGGCGGCGGCCCGCGACGCGATCGCCGACATCGCGCCTGCCGGCCTCGGGCGAGGCGTCGAGATCGCGCTCGACGGCGCTCCCGCGGAGGTCGTCGGCGATCCGGCGCTCGTGGCGATCCTGCTGCGCAACCTGCTCGACAATGCGATCCGGTACAGCCCCGCGGGCACGACGGTGGAGGTCGGCGTGCATCCGGTGGCGGGCGGCGCCGAGCTCGTCGTGACCGACCAGGGCCCCGGCGTCCCACCCGACGAGCGCGACAGGCTGGGCGAGCGCTTTCACCGCGTGCTCGGCGCCGGCGAGAGCGGGAGCGGTCTCGGACTGTCGATCGTGCGCCGCGTCGCGGAGCTGCACCATGCGGACGTCGCCTTCGGCGAACCTCCGTCGGGTCGCGGGCTCGCGGTGCGCGTGCGCTTCGCGCGCCGCTGACGCCCGCCCGGGGACGTCCCGGACGGGAGACCGGCTACACTGGCGACCGCGCTCGCGGACCGGCTCCGCGCCCGCCGACCCGATGATCCTGACGCTGGTCCCCGGAAAGATCCCGCTCGCGACGCTGCGCAGCCTCTGGGCGGCGCCCCGGGCGATCGCCGTCGACGAGCGTACGCGGCCCGCGGTCGACGCGGCGGCCGCCGCCGTTGCGCGCGTCGTGGCCGAGCACCGCACCGTCTACGGCGTCAACACCGGCTTCGGCCTCCTCGCCCGCACGCGCATCGGCGATGCGCGGCTCGCCGAGCTGCAGCGCGCGCTCCTGCTGTCGCACGCGGCGGGCACCGGGCCGCTCCTCGACGACGCCGTCGTGCGCCTCGTGCTCGCGCTCAAGGCCGCCTCGCTCGCGCGCGGACACTCGGGGGTGCGCTGGCAGGTGATCGAGTCGCTGGTCGCGCTGGCCGACGCGAACGTGCTGCCTTGCGTGCCCTCGCAGGGCTCGGTCGGCGCGTCGGGCGACCTGGCGCCGCTCGCGCACCTCGCCGGCGTGCTGATCGGCGAGGGCGAGGTGCGCATCGGCGGCCGCATGGCTCCCGCGGCGGAAGGCCTCGCGCGCGCCGGCATCGCGCCGCTTACGCTCGCGCCGAAGGAAGGGCTCGCGCTCATCAACGGCACGCAGGTGTCGACGGCGCTCGCGCTCGCCGGCCTGTTCATGCACGAGCGGGCGCTGGCGGCGTCGTTCGTCGCCGGGGCGATGAGCGTGGACGCCTGCCTCGGCAGCGACACGCCGTTCGATCCGCGCATCCACGCGCTGCGCGGCCACGCGGGGCAGACGGACGCGGCGGCGATCTACCGCCGACTGCTCCGGGGAAGCTCGATCCGCGCGTCGCACGTCGATTGCCATCGCGTGCAGGATCCCTACAGCCTGCGCTGCCAGCCGCAGGTGATGGGCGCGATCCTCGACCAGACGCGCGCCGCCGCCGCGACGCTCGTCACCGAGGCGAACGCGGTGTCCGACAATCCGCTCGTTTTCGCCGACGCGGGCGAGGTGATCTCCGGCGGCAACTTCCACGCGGAGCCCGTCGCGTTCGCGGCCGACAACCTCGCGCTCGCGATCGCCGAGACGGGCGCGCTCGCCGAGCGGCGCATCGCGCTCCTGATGGACGCGAACCTGTCCGGCCTGCCGCCGTTCCTCGTCGAGGACGGCGGCGTGAACTCGGGCTTCATGATCGCGCAGGTGACCGCCGCGGCGCTCGCGTCGGAGAACAAGGCGCTCGCGCACCCCCGCAGCGTCGACTCGCTGCCGACCTCGGCGAACCAGGAGGATCACGTCAGCATGGCGACGGGCGCCGCGGCGCGTCTCGCGCCGATGGCCGGGCACGTCGCCGCGATCGCCGCGATCGAACTGCTGGCGGCGTCGCAGGCGATCGACCTCCGCCGTCCGCTCGCGACCTCGCCGGTGCTGGCGGCCGCGCACGCGCGCATCCGCGCGTCGGCGCCGTTCTGGGACCGGGACCGGGCGTTCGCGCCCGACCTGGCAGCGATCCGCAGGCAGGTCGAGGAGGGGGGCTGCGCGGAGATCGTTCCCGAGGCGCTGGTCGCCGACTGACCCGTCCCCGGTCGGGGCGTTTGCGCGACAATGCGGGTTTCCGCGAAACCGCGCGGAAAGGAGGCCACCATGCATCGCGACGATCCCGCCCGGCTCTCGGGCCCGAAGGCCGACCCGCGGTACGCGGACCGGACGATCCGCGCGCCGCGCGGCACGACGCTCGCGTGCCGCTCGTGGCTCACCGAAGCCGCCTGGCGGATGATCCAGAACAACCTGGATCCCGAGGTCGCCGAGAACCCGAAGGCGCTCGTCGTCTACGGCGGCATCGGACGAGCGGCGCGCGACTGGGCGTCGTTCGACGCGATCCTCGCCGCGCTCAGGGACCTCGCCGACGACGAGTCGCTGCTGATCCAGTCCGGCAAGCCGGTCGGCGTGTTCCGCACGCATCCGGATGCGCCGCGCGTGCTGATCGCGAACTCGAACCTCGTGCCGCGCTGGGCGACCTGGGAGCACTTCAACGAGCTCGACCGCAAGGGCCTCATGATGTTCGGCCAGATGACCGCGGGCAGCTGGATCTACATCGGCTCGCAGGGCATCGTGCAGGGGACCTACGAGACGTTCGCCGAGGCGGGCCGCCAGCACTTCGGCGGCAAACTCGCCGACAAGTGGATCCTCACCGCGGGTCTGGGCGGGATGGGCGGCGCGCAGCCGCTCGCCGCGACGATGGCCGGCGCGTCGATGCTGGCGATCGAGTGCCAGCCCTCGCGCATCGAGATGCGGCTCGCGACGCGCTACCTCGACGAGCAGGCGCGCGACCTCGACGACGCGCTCGTGCGCATCCACGCGGCGTGCGCCGCGCGCCGTCCCCGTTCGATCGGCCTCCTCGGCAATGCCGCCGAGATCGTCCCCGAGCTCGTGAAGCGAGGCGTTCGGCCCGACATGGTGACCGACCAGACGTCCGCGCACGACCTCGTCAACGGGTACCTGCCCGCCGGCTGGTCGGTCGAGCGCTGGCGCGCCGCGCAGGCCGATCCGTCGCGGCACGCGGAGCTCGTGCGGGCGGCGCAGCGTTCGGCGGCGATGCACGTCGAGGCGATGCTCGCGTTCCACCGGCAGGGCGTGCCGACGTTCGACTACGGCAACAACATCCGCCAGGTCGCGAAGGACGAGGGCGTGACGGACGCGTTCGCCTTTCCGGGGTTCGTCCCGGCGTACATCCGCCCGCTGTTCTGCGAGGGGAAGGGCCCCTTCCGCTGGGTCGCGCTCTCCGGCGATCCCGAGGACATCTACCGGACCGACCGGAAGGTGCGCGAACTGTTTCCCGACGACGCGCACCTGCACCGATGGCTCGACATGGCCGGCGAGCGAATCGCGTTCCAGGGGCTGCCCGCGCGCATCTGCTGGCTGGGTCTCGGCGACCGGCACCGCGCCGGCCTCGCGTTCAACGAGATGGTGCGTACCGGCGAGCTCTCGGCGCCGATCGTGATCGGCCGCGACCACCTCGACACCGGCTCGGTCGCGAGCCCGAACCGCGAGACCGAGGCCATGGCCGACGGCTCCGACGCGGTGTCCGACTGGCCGCTCCTCAATGCGCTGCTCAACACTGCCGGCGGCGCGACCTGGGTGTCGATCCACCACGGCGGCGGCGTCGGCATGGGGTATTCGCAGCACGCCGGGGTGGTCATCGTGTGCGACGGGACCGAGGCGGCGGCGAAGCGCATCGAGCGCGTCCTGTGGAACGATCCGGCGACCGGGGTCATGCGCCACGCCGACGCGGGCTACGCGAAGGCGATCGCGGTGGCGAAGCGCGAAGGCGTGCGGATGCCGATGCTTTTCAGGAATCAGGAATCAGAAGACAGAGATCAATAGCGCCGGTGTTCCCCGGGGCGGCGCGTCGAGCGCCGGGTGAGGCTCCTGCCGTGCGATCGCGGGTCCGACCTCGTCCTGGCGAGTCCCTGTCGTGGAACCGAGGTATCCGGCGGAGACCGGGTCGACTACGGCAGCCTCGCTGCGCGGCGCTCGATGCGCCGCCTCAGGACGCGTCGACGCTCCTGATCCCTGTCCTCTGTCACCTGATTCCTGACCGGAACCACGCGTCGACCTTCGCGCGCTCCTCGTCGGTCATCTGCGTCAGGTTGCCGATCGGCATCGCGCGCAGCACGACCGTCTGCTGGTGGACCAGCTGCGCCTGCGCGAGGATACGCTCGTCCGTGTCGAGCAGGACGTTCTTCGGCGCGGCGGCGAAGCCTGCGAAGGTCGGCTTGTCGGCGTGGCAGCCCGCGCAGCGCAGCGCGACGATCGCCTTGACGTCGGCGAACGTGGCGGCGCCGGCCGCGGTGCCCGCGCCGCGCGGCATCAGCGCGACGAACACCGCGGCGAGCAGCGCGATCCCGATCGCCCAGAACGACGGCTTCACGACGCCGCGATGGCGGAACGTGAAGAACAGCCGGATGAACACGCCCGCCAATGCGATCGCCATCAGCACGAGCCAGCTCTGCCTCGCGTTCGTGAACAGCGCGTAGTGGTTGCTGATCATCGTGAACAGCACCGGCAGCGTGAAATAGGTGTTGTGCACGCTGCGCTGCTTGCCGCGGGCGCCGTGCACCGGGTCCGGGATGCGCCCCTCGACCTTCGCCTTCACCATCTCGCGCTGGCCCGGCATGATCACGAAGAAGACGTTCGCGGTCATGATCGTGCCGAGCATCGCGCCGAAGTGGATGTACGCACCGCGCCCCGAGTAGAGGTGCGTGAGCGCGTAGGCGGCGACCGCGCACAGCGCGAGCATGACGCCTGCGAGCAGCGGCTCGCGCCGGCCGAGCGGCGAGCGGCACAGCAGGTCGTAGACGATCCATCCGCCGGCGAGGAACGCGAGCCCGATCCCGATCGACGCGGGCTTCGAGAGATCGGCCACCGAGCGGTCGATCAGGTAGACCTCGGCGCCCGCGTAGTAGATCAGGCCGAGCATGAACATGCCCGAGAGCCAGGTCGTGTACGCCTCCCACTTGAACCAGTGCAGCGGCTCGGGGAGCTCCGGCGGCGCCACCGCGAACTTCTGCGCGCGGTAGAACCCGCCTCCGTGCAGCGCCCAGACCTCGCCGCCGATGCCCAGGCGCCCGGCCTCGTCGGGATAGCGCGGCGTGCGCAGGTGCGAGTCGAGCCAGATGAAGTAGAACGACGCGCCGATCCAGGCGATCCCGGCGATCATGTGGAACCAGCGGCCCAGCACGTTCAGCCACTCGAGGACGTACGCTTCCATCGCCCTCAGCTGCCGCGGTAGGTCGAGTAGGTCCAGGGCGTGCAGACCAGCGGGACGTGGTAGCTGCCGCCGTCCTCGGCGATGCCGAAGTCGACGGGCACCACGTCGACGAACGCGAGGTCGGGCAGCTTCACGCCCTGCGCGCGGAAGTAGTCGCCGACGTGGAAGACCAGCCGGTAGCGGCCGCGCTTGACCGCTGCGCCCTCGAGCAGCGGCCGGTCGGTGCGGCCGTCGGCGTTCGTGCGCGCCGACGCGATCAGGCGCGGCCCGCCGGGGTCGAGCGCATGGAGCTCGATGGCGACGCCGGACGCGGGACGGCCCGAATGGGTGTCGAGAACGTGGGTCGAGAGCTTGGCCGTCATGACTCCACCATGTCCGCGATGCGCAGGCGCGCGATCTCGCCGATCTGCGCGATCGCATTCGCGATCTCCTGCTCGCGGGTGTTCGCGAGGCGCGCCCGCAGCGTGCCGAGGATCGCGTCCCTGCGGTTCTGGCGCGCGCAGATGACGAACGGGAAGCCGAACGTCGACACGTAGCGCGCGTTCAGGCCGCGGAGCTCGACGGCTTCTTCGGGCGTCAGCGTACCGAGTCCTGCGGCCGCCTGCTCGCGCGTCGACGCGGGGGTGAGCGTCCCCGCCTGTGCCTCCCTGCCTGCGAGTTCGGGGTGCGCGCGGATCAGCGCGAGCTTCTGGCCGTCGCTCGCGCCCTGGACGACGCCGTAGAGTGCGAGCTGCAGGTCGAGCGGCGAGGCGAACGGCCTCCGCGCGAACGCACGCTCGGCGATCCACGGCGAGTGCTCGTAGACCGCGCCGAACGC
>JAKLIE010000101.1 GCA_022709775.1 Pseudomonadota bacterium | reverse complement strand
GTGAACCTCTCGCGCTGCATCTCGGCGGCCACGTGCGCCATCTCCTCGAGCGAGGGCGTGATCAGTCCCGAGAGCCCGATCGCGTCGGCGTTCGACTCGCGCGCCGCGGCGAGGATCTTCTGCGCGGGGACCATCACGCCGAGGTCGACGACGTCGTAGTTGTTGCACTGGAGCACGACGCCGACGATGTTCTTGCCGATGTCGTGCACGTCGCCCTTGACGGTCGCGAGCACCAGCTTGCCCTTCGAGCGCGCCGCCTCGCCCGAGAGGCGCTTCTCCTCCTCGATGTAGGGCACGAGGTGCGCGACCGCCTGCTTCATCACCCGCGCGCTCTTGACGACCTGCGGCAGGAACATCTTGCCGGCGCCGAACAGGTCGCCGACGACGTTCATGCCGTCCATCAGAGGCCCTTCGATCACCTCGATCGGCCGTCCGCCGCGAGCGGCCACGGCCGCCCGCGCCTCCTCGGTGTCCTCGACGATGTACGTCGCGATGCCCTTGACGAGCGCGTGCGTGAGGCGGGTTCCGACGGGGCCTTCGCGCCACGCGAGGTCCTCCACGGCGTCCTTCGCCTTGCCCTTGACGGTCTCCGCGAACGAGACGAGCCGCTCGGTCGCGTCCGGCCGGCGATTGAGCACGACGTCCTCGACGCGCTCGCGGAGCTCCGGATCGAGCTCGTCGTAGACGCCGAGCTGCCCCGCGTTGACGATGCCCATCGACAGCCCCGCGCGAATCGCGTGGTAGAGGAACACCGTGTGGATCGCCTCGCGCACCGGATCGTTGCCGCGGAAGCTGAACGAGACGTTGGAGATGCCGCCCGACACGAGCGCGTGCGGCAGGTGCTCGCGGATCCAGCGCGTCGCGCGGATGAAGTCGACCGCGTAGTTGGCGTGCTCCTCGATGCCGGTCGCGATCGCGAACACGTTCGGGTCGAACACGATGTCCTCGGCGGGGAAGCCGACGCGCTGCACCAGGAGATCGTAGGCCCGGCGGCACACCTCGGCGCGCCGCTCGTAGCTGTCCGCCTGCCCGCGCTCGTCGAACGCCATCACGACCGCAGCGGCGCCGTAGCGTCGCACGAGCGTCGCCTGCCGGAGGAACTCGGCCTCGCCCTCCTTGAGCGAGATCGAGTTGACGATCGGCTTGCCCTGCACGCACTTGAGCCCGGCCTCGATGACCTCCCACTTCGACGAGTCGATCATCACCGGAACGCGCGCGATGTCGGGCTCGCCGGCGACGAGGTTCAGGAACCTCGTCATCGCGGCCTTCGAGTCGAGCATCGCCTCGTCCATGTTCACGTCGATGATCTGCGCGCCCGCCGCGACCTGCTGACGCGCGACCTCGACCGCGCCCGCGTAGTCGCCGGCGAGGATCAGGCGCGCGAACGCGCGCGAGCCGGTGACGTTGGTGCGCTCGCCGACGTTGACGAACAGCGAGTCGTCGCCGATGTTGAGGGGTTCGAGGCCGGACAGGCGCATGTCGGGAGTCAGGAGTCGGGAGGCCGTCGACGGCCGCGTCGCGGGCGTACGCAGATCGACGGCCGCGCGCGTGCGCGGCAGGTCGGTCGGCGCCGAACGCCGCAGCAGTGGCTCACGCCGCCGCGCGCAGCGCAGCGCGCCGCGCCACCTTGCGCGGCGGGATCGACGCGACGGCGTCCGCGATCGCGCGCACGTGCGCAGGCGTCGTGCCGCAGCACCCGCCCACGAGGTTGACGAAACCGCTCCGCGCGAAGTCGGCGACCAGGCGCGCGGTCTCCGCGGGGGTCTCGTCGTAGCCGGTCTCCGACATCGGGTTCGGCAGGCCCGCGTTCGGGTAGCACGACACGTAGGTGTCGGCCACGTGCGCGAGCTCCCCGAGATAGGGGCGCATCAGCGCGGCGCCCAGCGCGCAGTTCAGGCCCACCAGCAGCGGATTCGCGTGGCGCACCGAGTTCCAGAACGCCTCGGGCGTCTGTCCCGAGAGCGTGCGTCCGGACGCGTCGGTGATCGTCCCGGAGACGATCAGCGGCAGCCGCGCCCCCAGCTCGTCGAACAGCGTGGCGATGCCGAACAGCGCCGCCTTCGCATTCAGCGTGTCGAACACCGTCTCGACGAGCAGCAGGTCGACGCCGCCCTCGACGAGGCCCTGCGCGGCCTCGCGATAGGCCCCCGCGAGCTCGTCGAACGTGACGTTGCGGGCGGCCGGATCGTGCACGTCGGGCGAGATCGACGCGGTGCGGTTCGTCGGTCCCAGCGCGCCCGCGACGAAGCGGGGCCGGTCGGGCGTCTTCGCCGTCCAGCGGTCGGCGCTCTCCCTCGCGACCGCGGCCGCGGCGCGGTTCAGCTCCTTCGCGCGCGCGGCGAGCCCGTAGTCGGCCTGCGCGATCGACGTCGCCGAGAACGTGTTGGTCTCGACGATGTCGGCGCCCGCGTCGAAGTACGCGTCGTGGATCGCGCGGACGACGTCGGGCCGCGTGATCGACAGCAGGTCGTTGTCGCCCTTGAGGTCGTGCGCGTGGCCGGCGAGCCCGCACGCGGGCGCGCCCCGGAAGTCCGACTCGGACAGCCGGTGCTGCTGGATCATCGTGCCCATCGCGCCGTCGAGGATCAGGATGCGACGGTCGAGCAGGGCGGAGAGTTCGGCGGTGCGGTCGGGTTGCATCGGAGGAGCGGAGCCGGCGCGCGTCGCTGGCGGGCGCGGAAACCCGAATTCTAGCAGTGCGGACCGCGGCGTTCGGTTATATGGATATGCGCGAGCGGCATGAGGAGACGCGTGCTATGGTTGACCGCCTCGTCTCCCCGAGCGGAACGACCATGAAGCACCTGAAGCCGAAGGAAGCCGCCGAATTCCTCCAGAAGCACCCGCAGGCGGTATTCGTCGACTGCCGCAGCGAGATGGAGTACCTGTTCGTCGGCCATCCGGTCGGCGCGCAGCACGTCGCGTGGAATGACGGCCCGGACTGGGAGATCAATCCCCACTTCGTCGGGCACGTCAAGAAGGTCGCGAGCATGAACCGCCCGATCGTGCTCATCTGCCGCAGCGGCCAGCGGTCGGTCGACGCCGGGCTCGCGCTCGAGCAGGCCGGATTCAGGGAGGTCTACAACGTGCTCGAGGGCTTCGAGGGGCCGCTCGACGACGAGCACCACCGGGGCACGGTCGGGGGCTGGCGCAAGGAAGGACTTCCCTGGGAGCAGCTTTAGGAAGCCCTGCGCCTGCCGGTCCGGGCGATCGCCGCACCCGGCCGCTTCGGCTCAGGGCCGTGCTCGATCGCCGGGATCGGGGCCGGTCGACGGTCGACGCGCGGCGGCGTGACGCCTGCCGCTACGACTCGCCGCGCGCGCGGGCGAGCGCGCCGAACACCGCGACCAGGTCGGCGATCGGCATCTGCCCCGGCGCGGACGCGCCCTCCCCGATCGCGAACGACAGCGAAGAGCCGAAGACGCCGCCCACCATTCGCGTCGCGACGCCGAGCGGCCCCATCGACATGCTGATCAGCGGGATGCGCGCCTTGGCCTCCGCGGTCGCCGTCGCCGACAGCAGCGTCAGCACGTCGGCGCGGTCGCGCGGCATGGCCGCGACCTTGCCCACGTCCGCGCCCAGCCGGTCGGCTTCGAGGAAGCGGTCGACGAGCGCATCGTGGCCCGGCGTGTAGCCGAAGTTGTGATACGAGAGGATGAGGCGCGTGCCCTGCTCGCGCGTTCTCTCGCGGACGCGGCGCACCAGCGCCGGCGGATTCGAGAGCTCGAAGTCGATCAGATCGACGAGTCCGGCGCCGCCCACGGCGTCGTAGAGCCGCACCACCCCTTCCGCGTCGAGGGGGATCGTCTGTCCGCCCTCGTGCGCACCGCGACAGGTGAAGACGATCGGCGTGTCGCCCGCGGCGGCGCGCATCGCGCGACCCGCCGCGAGCACGGCCGCGGTGTCGGCGATGGGCTCGAAGAAATCGACGCGCCACTCGATCACGTCGGGGCGCTTCGCGAGCACGGCGGCGGTCTCGGCCGCGAGACGATCCGGCGTCCGCGCGACGAGCGGCGAACAGACGAGCGGCGTGGGGCCGCCGAGGCGACGTCCTCGGAGGTCGATCACCTTCTGCTGCGTCATGGCCTGCCTTTCGATCGATTGCCCGCCCCGCGGCCGCGCGGAGACGCCGACTGTCGATTCTAAACGAGCGCCCCCGGGGGGCGCCCGCTTCGTGATGCCGGGTGCCGGGGGCGTCAGCCCTTGTAGCCCAGGAGCCGCGGGAGGAACAGCACGACGTCCGGCACCAGCGTGATCAGCGCGAGCGCGCCGATCATCACGTACAGGAACGGCATCACCTCGCGCACCATGTCGCGCAGCGGCACGTCGGCGATCTTGTTCATCATGAAGAGCAGCAGCCCGTACGGCGGCGTGACCAGCCCGATCATGATGTTGACGACGGCCATCACGCCGAAGTGCACCGGATCGATGCCCAGCACCTGCGCGGTGGGCAGCAGCACCGGGAGGATCACGAGGATGATCGTCGTGCCTTCGAGGAAGCAGCCCAGGATCAGCAGGAGGACATTGACGAACAGCAGGAACACCAGCGGCGAGAGCTCGTGCGCCTTCAGGAACGCGGAGAGCGTTTTGGGAATGTTCTCCGCCGTGATCACGTAGTTGAACACCAGCGCGCCGGCAATCAGCATGCCGATCGACACCGTGACCTTCGCGCTGGACGCCAGCGAACGGTAGATGTCCTTCATGCCCACGCTGCGGTACAGCAGTACGGAGAGCAGCAACGCATAGGCGGCGGCGACCGCGGCAGCCTCGGTGGGCGTGGTCATTCCGCTCCACATGCAGCCGAGCAGGATCACCGGCATCATGAGCGCCGGCAACGCCTCCCAGGTCACGCGCGGCAGCTCGCGCAGCGGGACGCGTTCCTCGATCGGGAAATTGCGGCGCTTGGCCACCGCTGCGATCAGCCCGCTCTGGGCGGCGCCGAGCAGCACGCCGGGAATCACACCGCCCAGGAACAGGTAGCCGACCGACGTGTCCGAGACCAGCGCGAAGAGCACCAGCGGGATCGACGGCGGGATGATCGGCCCGATGACCGACGACACACAGGTCAGGGCGGCGGCAAACGCGGGCGGATACTTGCCGTCGCGCGTCATCATCGTCTGCATCAGCTTGCCGGAGGCCGCGGCGTCGGCGAGCGCGGAGCCCGACATGCTGGAGAAGATGACGCTCTGCACCACGTTGACCTGCGCAAGACCGCCGCGGAAGCGTCCGACGATCGCGTTGCAGAAGTGCAGCAGCCTGTCCATGATGCTGCCGGTGTTCATGAACTCTGCGGCGAGGATGAACAGCGGGATCGCGAGCAGCAGCTGGCTCGCCATCATGCCGTTCAGGAACTGTTCGGCCGCGGTCCCCATGTCAAGTCCCGACAGGAACAGCCAGAGGATGGAACCGCCGATCATCGCGTAGGCGACCGGCAGCCCGATCACGCTCAACCCGACGATGGCGTAGAGAGCAAGGGCAAAGGGGCTGGTCAGGTTCATAGCCCGGAGCCCGCGCTGGTGACGTCCGCCGCTTCCGGCGCCTCGCCGCGAACCAGGCTCACGATCGCCCAGAGATAGCGGACGATCACGGCCACCGCGAAGACGATGTAGATCGTATACAGGACGTCGAGGCGGATCTTGAGATAGGAGCTGCTCTCGACCTTCATGAAGGCGACGTAACTCACGGTGGCCGGCATCGCCATGCCGAAAAGGACGACGGCCGCGACCGCAACGACGAGACCGACCACGCGCCGTCCCCGCGGCCCCAGGCTGCCCGAAATGAGGTCGAAGCGGACTTCCTCGCTCTCCTTCAGCCAGAACGCCGAGCCCAGCAGCACCATGTACAGCCAGGTGATGACCGAGAGCTCCGAGGTCCAGCCGATCGGGAAGTTGAAGAAGTAGCGGAACACGATCTGGATGATGAAGGCGACGAACATGATGCCGAGAAGACCGGCGACGATGTTCTCGGCGCGACGCCGCATCCACGCGACGGCGCCGCTGAGCGACGGATTCATGGTGTTCCCTTCCCGTTGCGCGGGATGCGGTGGGCGCCGGCGACCGCGCGCCGCCCGCCGGCCGCGCGGACGTCGGCGCCGGCCGCGGGTCGAGGAGGCGACCCGCGGCCCGCGCCGCCCTTACAGCGCGTTGATCTTGTCGAGCAGTCCCGGCGGCCAGCTCTTCGCTTCGTCGGAGGCGAGATACACCTTCTGTGCGTAGGCGCGGAACGCATTGACGTCCGGCGTGTAGACGTCGAGGCCCTGCTTCCGGAAGCCGTCGGCGAGCTCGGCCTCCCGCTTCAGGTGCTCGGCCGTGCTCCACGCGATCGCCTTGTCGGCGGCGGCCTGGAACGACGCCTGCTTCGCGGACGACATGCCGCTCCACGTCTTCAGGTTCACCGTGAGCAGGTCGAACCCGACGAGGTGCGACGTCAGCACGATCTGCGACATCACCTCGTAGAATTTCATGTTCTGGACGTTGGGAAGCGGGTTGTCCTGGCCGTCGATCGCGCCGGTCTGCAGTCCGGTGTACGTCTCGGCGTACGCCATCGGCGTCGGATTTGCGCCGATCGAGCGGCCCAGGAGCTGCCAGGCGTCGCCCGGCGGCATCCGGAGCTTGATGCCCGCCATGTCCTCCGGCCTGTTGATCTTCTTCTTCGGCTTGAGACCGACCTGGCGCGTCCCGAAG
>JAKLIE010000100.1 GCA_022709775.1 Pseudomonadota bacterium | reverse complement strand
GTGATTGGGCGCGCCGGTGAGGCCGTTGTTGTAGAGGCGGTACAGGGGAATCGTGCCACTCGGACATTGCCCGCCTTCGGGCAGCCGCAGCTGGAACGCGACCTTCTCGTAGATCCAGTCCGGATTCTGCTTGACGAAATCGCACTCGAACGCCAGCGGCGTGTAGAAGTGCGAGCTCTTCGGCGCGAAGGCGGTCGTGAAGAAGCGGCAGACGTCTGCGTGGCCCGAACCCAGGTCGAACACGTTGAACGTCTGACCGGTGCGCGCCCAGCCCACGAAAACGCCGGTATCCAGAGCCGCGATCTCGTCCTCCTGAATCGTCACGAAATAGTGGCCGAAGAAGGCGTGGTAGAACTCGACCGCCTGCCTGGCGCGCACGAGCGGCGGCGAGATGAACGCGCCGAGCGAGACCGGATCGCTCGGTACGGCGCGCGTGAAGACGACCGTGTTGCTCGCCGTGTCGATCATGTCCACGTTGTCGGAGAACTGATTCGCGACGAAGAGGTACTTGTCGTCCGGCGTCAGCGCTACGCCTTGCGGATGTGACCCCACCGGAATCGAGCCGATCGACTTACGAGCGACCGCGTCGACGATCGAAACGCGGTTCTGATTGTCCGTTACGTACAAACGCGTGCCGTCCGACTTGACTGCGATCCCGAACGGCCCCAGCCCCACCGGAATCGATTCGACCACCGTCCGCGTCGCAATGTCGATCACCGAAACCGAGTTGCTCCCAAAATTGGCCACGTACGCCAGCAGGCCGTCCGGGGAGGTCGCGACGCCGTAGGGCTGCATTCCGACGGGAATCGTGCCGAGGAGGGTGTTGGTACCGGAGTTGACGAACGACGCGCTGTTGCCGTTGGTGTTGGCCGTGACGACCGTCGCGCCGTTCGGCGTGATCGCGAGTCCGAAGGGTCCGTTGCCCACCGGAACGGTCGAGATCACCGTGCCTGCCGCGCGATCGATCACGGCGACGGCGCTCGTCCCGGAATTGGCGACGTACAGCCGCGAGTGATCCGGCGAAACGGCGATGCCGCGCGGGACGGTGCCGGGCGCTCCGGTCGCCACAGTGCGCTCGACTTCGCGGGTCGCGACGTCGATGTAGGAGACGTTCCCTGACGAGACGTTGGTGACGTAGGCCTTCTGCCCGTCGCGGCTGAAGGCAACGCCTTCGGGACCATTGCCTACGTCGATCAGGGAGACCAGCGCGCGGGAGACGGTATCGATGACTGCGACCTGGGCGTTCTCGAAGGCGGTGACGAACGCGAGCGGTTCGCCCGACTGCCCGAGCGCTCGTGTCGGTGACACGCTCTGACAAGTTTCGTTGTCGCAGCGGGCGACGAAGAGATCGAGATTGGCGTAGTCGTAGTACGACACGATCGGGCGGCCCGCCAGATCGATTGCAATGTCGCAATACGATCCCGTCTGCGGCTTGGTGTCGACGACGGTGTAGACCGTGGCGCTCGCGCAACCCGGGGAACCGCACTTTGCGACGGTGACCCCGACGGCGCCACCGTCCGGCGCCCCACCCTGAAACGCGACGAGCGGCAATCCGTCCGTGCCGATCGCCAGGGCCAGGTCGTCGTCACTGGCCCGCGCGATCGAATTGATCGATGCGCCGCCGACACACTGGGCATCCTTGCACTTCGCAATGCGCGCGAAGCGGAAAGGGTCCGCAGCGTTTCCGCCTGAAGCATAGGACACGACCGGAGATCCGTCGGCGGGAACCGCCAGGGAAGGCCGCCCCACCCGGCCGAAGTCGTCAAGGGTCTGGAACCCAACGCCGCCTGTGCAGTCCGCGTTGCTGCATTTGCCGACGCGAATTCCCACGCCTTCGATCGCCGTCGCGATAGCGGGGTAGCCGTCCACGCCGACCGCGATGGCCAGCGGTCCTGTCTGCGCCTGCGGGATCGGCGTCTGCAGCGACGTCGAACAGGATGCGTCACTGCATCGGGTCACTCGAATTCCGCCGGCCTCGTTCGCCACGACGATCGGGAAGCCGTTTGAACCGATCGCAAGGGCCGGCGAATCGCCCGCGCCGAGCGACACACTGCCGTTCCCACTGCTGCAAGCCGCGTTGCCGCACCGAAGGAGCCGGACCGCTCCCGACAGCACGTAGGTTAGAACGGGTCGGCCGTCGGCCGGCACCGCAATGCCTCCGTTCGACGCGATCCCGCCCGGAACGACGGTCGTCGTCTGATTGCCCGTCGAGCAGTCCGGGGATCCGCACTTCGTGACCTTCAGCGTCCCATTGTCGGTCCGCAGGTACGAAACGACGGGGAATCCGTCCGCTCCGATGGCGATGGCGTTCTGCTGCCCTACGTCTCCGACCTGATCGATCGGAAGCGTCGTCGGCGCCGCCGCAGCGCTCCCTGGCGCCAGCAGGCTCGCGGCAAGGATCAGGCTGACGATCCGGGACGACGTTCCGTGACGCATTTCCCACCTCCGGCCATTGAAGGACGCTCCGAAAGACTGCCAGCATCGTTCATGCCACCGCGCGAGCTCGGCACGACATCTCGCCGCCCGGCGGGGTCCGCACCGGGGCAGTATGCTCGCTTGGTGGCTCATGGCGTGAGCCACATGGCCGCCTTTCCGCGACAGCCTGCGACAGCCGGCGGACGAAATGCGGCAGAGCGCCGCAGGCCGGCCGGATCGATCGGCGGCGCCCGATGCGTCAGGCAGTCGGGCGACGTCGCCGATCAGGCCTCACGTCGGACGCCCCGCTCGACGTCCCCCAGCGCCGCCCGGATCTCGCCCACCGCCCAAACGAGCGCCTCGCGCGGCACGTTGAGCGGCGGCGCGATGCGGATCACGGTGCCGTGCGTGTCCTTCGACAGGATGCCGCGCGCGAGCAGCCGGTCGACGACCGTGCGCGCGTTCGTCCTCGCCGGATCGACCTCGACGCCGATGAAGAGCCCGCGCCCGCGCACGTCAGTGACGAGCGGGCTGTCCATCCTGCGCAACTCCGCGAGCAGCCATTCTCCCAGCTCGCGCGAGCGCGCCACCAGCCGCTCGTCCTCGAGCACGTCCAGCGCGGCGAGCGCCACCGCGGCGCCGAGCGCGTTGCCGCCGAACGTGCTGCCGTGGTCGCCCGGATGGAACACCTGCATCACGTCGTCGGTCGCGACGAACGCCGACACCGGCAGCAGTCCGCCGCCCAGCGCCTTGCCCAGGATCACTCCGTCCGGCTTCGCGCCGTCGTGCTGCCATCCGAACGTGTAGCCGGTGCGGCCCAGCCCCGTCTGCACCTCGTCGCAGATCAGGAGCACGCGACGGCGGCGGCAGATCTCGGCGCAGCGCGCGAGATAGCCGTCCTTCGGAACGACGATGCCCGCCTCTCCCTGCACCGCCTCGACGAGGAATGCGGCGGTGTGCGGTCCGATCGCCGCCTCGAGCGCGTCGGGGTCGTCGTACGGAATCGTCTTCAGCCCCGTCGGGTACGGGCCGAAGCCGTCGCGGTACTGCGGCTCGGTCGACAATCCCGTGATCGTGATCGAGCGGCCGTGGAAGTTGCCCCTGCACGCGATGATCTCGGCATGGCCGTCGGGCACGCCCTTCACCTTGTGCGCCCACTTGCGAGACGCCTTGATCGCGGTCTCGACCGCCTCGAGGCCGGTGTTGACCGGCAGCGCGCGGTCGAGACCGGTCAGCGCGACGAGCCGCTCGAGCAGCAGCGGCAGACGGTCGTTGAAGTACGCGCGCGACGTGACCGCGAGGCGATGCGCCTGCTCGGTGAGCGCGGCGACGATGCGCGGATGGCCGTGGCCGAAGCTCACCGCCGAGTACGCGCTCATCAGGTCGAGGTAGCGGCGTCCGTCGACGTCGACGAGCCACGAGCCTTCGCCGGAACTGATGACGGCCGGCAGCGGATCGTAGTTGCGCGCGCCGTACGCGCGCTCGCGGCGCACGTAGTCGTCGGCGGTGCAGCCCGCGGAGGCGGCGGGAGCGGCGAAGGGGGGATGGCCGGGCTTGTGCCCGGTCCGGGTCAGCGTCGTCATGCGAAGGCTCCTCGTGAGAGAGGCCTTCCGTCGCGACCGATACGAATCGGGTCGCGGTGTCGTATCGACGGTCGGGACGGTCGGCAGATGCGCGGCGGATCGCCTCGCGCCGGGTGGGCGCTCGGCGTCCCGCGGCGGTTCGCGGGCGGGTCAGGGACTCCGACTTCGCCAGTTCATGGGGCCGGATCTTACCGGCGCCCCATGACGGAACCTAGACGCACCGCACCATCCGTTCGGGACGGCCGGCTCCGCGCCGGCGAAGCCGTTCGCTCACGGCGATCCGAGCGCGTCGAGGTTGCCGCGCGCCTTTCGGTGCTGCGGATCGATCTCGAGCGCCCGCCCGTAGGCCGCACGGGCGCGCTCGCGGTCGCCGGCCAACTGCCAGGCGTGACCGAGGTTGTTCCAGGCACGGGGATTGCCAGGCGACGCGCGCACGGTCGCTTCCCACAGCCGCACTTCGCTCGCGTAGTCGGTCACGCGCACGAACGTCGCGGCGCCGAGCACGAGCGCGAGCGCCGCGAGCGCGACGTTGGCTGCCTTGCGCGCCGACCACGACGCGAGCAGCACGCCCGCGATCAGCGCCGGGCCGACGATCGCGAGGTGGAGCTGGCGGTCGTTCGCGAGCTCGTAGCGCGCGAGCGGCCCATGCGTGGGAACGAGCGCGAGCAGGAACCACAGGATGCCGAATCCGAGCCAGGGTCGCCTGCGAATCTGCGCGATGCCGAGCGCGAGCGACGCGGCAAGCATCGAAGCCTTCGCGAGCCACGCGCCGTCGACCGTATCGCGCACGGCGAGATCGGGATCGAAGTTGAGGCGCAGCGTGAGGAGCGGGTTCGTGACGAGGTAGGCGACCGCGTCGACCTGCGCGGCGAGGTTGTCGAGCGGACCGCGGATCGCGAGACTCGTCGCCAGCAGCTGCCGATACGGCGCGATCGCGAGCACGGCAGTCCCGAGCGCGACCCCGAGCAGCCAGAACGGCCACGTGCGCCGGAAGGCTTCGCCGACACGCTCGCCGCGCGCGACTTCGACGAGCACCAGCGCGAACGGCAGCGTCCACGCGACTTCACGCGCCCCCATCGCCGCGACGAACAGGCACATCGTCGCGCCACGCCAGGCCGCGGGCGATCCGGCGCGCGCGCGCTCCCATGCGTAGAGCGCCGCGAGCGTGAACAGCGACGAGAGCGCGGTCGAACGCCCGGCGATGTACACCGCCGCCTCCGTCTGCGCCGGGTGCAGCGCGAACACGAGGGCGGCCGCGATCGCCGCGAAGCCCGGGCGCGGCAGGGCGGGCGCGAACGCCGCGAGCCACCGCCGTGCGAGCGCGAGCACGAGGAGCGCCGAGGCGACGTGCATCGCGACGCCCGCGATCGCGAACCCGGCGGGCACCGGCGATGCGAGCCAGTTCGCGACGTAGCTCGCCTTCGTGAGCGGCCGCATGCCCGGCATCGACGCCCACCACGCCGACCACGAGTGAACGTCCTCGTCGATCACGACGACACGGAAGTCGTCGTACTGGAATGCCGTGCCGGGGGCGGCGGCGTAGGCGGCAATCGTGGCCAGCGTCACCAGCCATGCGGCTGCGTGATAGCGCTCTTCGCGAGCCTCCCCCGGCCCGGCGTCGCTCACGACCGCGCCGGCGCCGACACCGGCTTCGGCGATGGCGCACGCGCACGCGCATCCTCGAACCCGGACTCGATCATCGCGACCGCGTCCCACCAGCGGTCCGGCGCGCCGAGCATCACGACCAGCACGCGCGTGCCGGCGCGCTCGGCCATCGCGACGAGGCAGCGCCCCGCGGCACGCGTCCAGCCGGTCTTCACGCCGCGTGCGCCGTCGACGCGGCCGATAAGGACGTTGGTGTTGTCGAATCGGAACAGCCTGCCGTCGGCGGTCTTCGCCGTGCCCGATTCGCGAGCGACGATCGCGGCGATGCGCGGCTCGGAGAGCGCCGCATCGGCAATCCGCGCAAGATCGCGCGCGGACGCGTAGTGGTCCGGCGCGTCGAACCCGCAGGCATTCGAGAAGTGCGTGTCGGCGAGTCCCAGCGCCGACACGCGCTCGTTCATGCGCGCGACGAACGCAGCCTCGCTGCCCGCGACGTGCTCGGCCAGAGCGAGGCACGCGTCGTTCGCCGAGCGGAGCAACGCGGCCGCGAGCAGGTGCTCGGCCGGCAGCCGCATTCCCGCGCGAAGCCCGAGCCGGACGCCATCGGCGGCGGCCGCCCGCTTGCCCACGACGACCGTGTCGCCCGGCGCCAGCGCCTCGGCCGCGAGGATCGCGGTCAGCATCTTCGTGAGGCTCGCGGGCTTCAGCCGCGCCGCGTCGTTCCCCGCCCAGCGCACCTCGCCGTCGACGCGGACGAGGTAGGCGGACGCGACGCCCGGCCACGGATCGGTCGTCGCCGCGCGCGCGGGTGGCGCGGCGACGGCGACCACGAGCGCCGCCGCGACGAGCAGCGCGCCGCGGTTCATCGAAGCCTCGTCAGAACGGCAGGAGCTTGCGCACCGCGTCGACGCCCTGCTTCATCGGATCGGGCTTGGCCGGCTCCGGCGCGGCCTGCTGCTGCCCCGTCCCCTTGGCGCCCGTCGGCATGCCCCCGGCAGGGACGCTGCCCTTGATCAGGTAGGAATACCGGTTGCACAACGGGATCAGCGACCGGTCGACCAGGTAATAGTCGCGCCCCTGGCAGAGGGTCGGTCCGA
>JAKLIE010000010.1 GCA_022709775.1 Pseudomonadota bacterium | reverse complement strand
GCTGCCGCCGCCACCGCCGCCGCCGCCCCCTCCGCCCCCGCCGCCGCTGCGGACGCGGTCGCGAAGGAGGCTGCGCTCCATGGCGCGCAGCGCCTCGAGCTTCTGCACGGCATCGTTGGCCTTCATCTGCTCCTCGCGCACCGTGCGCACGCGGTCCGACACCTGGACGTACAGGATCGCCGCGATCGCCTTGACCGGCGTGGGCCCGCCTCCGCTCTTCGCGACGTTCTCGAGGAGCTGCAGTGCGCGCTGGTCGTCCTGCAGGTTCGAGTGGACGAGCGTGTAGAGGACGGCGAGCCGCACGCGGTTCACGTCCGTGCGATCGCGGTTGAGCGCATTGGTCGCGACGACGAGCTCGCGCTTCACCTCGTCGGGGCCGAGGCCGTTGTAGCGCTGCAGGTCGGCGATCAGCGTCAGCGCGGCGAGGTCGTCGGGCGGGACGACCGCGGCGGGGGGCAGCGCCGTCGGCGCCGCGGCCGCGACCACGTTCTCGGCCGGCGCGGCGCTCGTCGAGGGCGCCGGGATCGTCGCCGCCTGCGGCTCCTGCGCGCGCGCGTCCTTCGACGGCGCGGGCGCGGGCTCGGGCGGGGGCATGAGCGGCGGCGCCGACAGCGGCGGCTCGACCGGCTCGATCGGCGGCGACTCGACCATCGGCGTCATCTCGATGTTCAGCGGCCCGACGTCGTCGTAGAGCGTGATGTCGGATGGCGACGTCTCGGGCAGCGACGCGCAGCCGGAGACGAGCGCAACGATGCACGCCAGCGCGACCGCCCGCCCGCCCGGGAGCCGGGACGGCGGACGATTCCGACGCGCCGCTCGGGCGGAGGCGCGCGAAGCGCGCTTCGGAGAGCGCTTCATCACTCCACCCCCGCCGCCGTCAAGCCGCGCCGGGATGCGGCCACGCGCGCTCCCATCGCCAGCGGAAGCACGAGCCGGAAGCAGGCGCCGCGCGCGCCGTCGGGGCGATCGACCGCGTCGATGCGCCCGCCATGCGCCATCGCGTATTCGCGTGCGATCGCCAGTCCGAGCCCGCTGCCTTTCACACGCCCCTCGGCGGGCGGCGCCCCCTGGAAGAACGAATCGAACACCTGCTCGCGCTCCGCCGCGGGAACGCCGGGTCCCTGGTCCGAGACTTCCAGGATCGCGACGCCGTCGCGCGCCCGGATCTCCGCCGCGATCGTTCCCGAGCGCGGCGAGTACTTGATGGCGTTGGAGACGAGGTTGTCGACGATCGTGCGCACGCGCTCGGCGTCGCCGGTGACGATCGCCGGCTCGAATCGCGTCTCGAAGGCTATCATCCGGGCGAGCGCGGCCAGCTTCTGCTCCCGCAGGACGCGACGCACCACGTCCGTAAGCTCGACCGGGCCGACCGTGGCCGGTTCGGCCGCCCGCGTCTGGTGCCACTTCAGCAGGTCCTCGATCAGCTTCTGCAGCGAGAGCGTGTTCTCGCGCACGATGCGGACGATGTCCTGCTGCTCGCGCGTGAGCTTGCCGCCGACCTCGTCGCGCAACAGCTCCGCGCCCTCCCTCACGGCGGTGAGCGGCGTCTTCAGCTCGTGCGAAACGTGGCGCAGGAAACGCGTCTGCTGCTCCTCGAGCTCGCGGAGCCTCGTGCGCAGCCACTCGAGCCGCTGGCCGAGGTAGCGCAGATCCTGCGGGCCGTTGACGACGATCGCGTGCGTGAAGTCCGCGATCCCCATCTGGCGGATCGCGAGGTCGAGCTGACGGATGGGCCTCGCGATCAGCACGGCGAAAAGGATCGCGAGCGCGAGGGCGATGCCGGCCGTCGCGAGCGCGAGCCACAGCCACTTCTCGCGTGCGCGCGTCGCGGTGTCCTGAAGCCGCTCGATCGCACGCTGCGTGAGCTGCGTCGATGCCGCGAGCATCGACTGCGCGCCGTCGACGAGCCCGGAAAACCCCTGGGCGAGCCCGGAGGCGTCGTCGGGGGTGGGCCGGGAAGTGCCGAGCTTCGCGGCGAGGGCCTCCTCGCTGCTCATGAGCTTGTCGAGCGCGGCCCGTTCGGTAGGTTCGAGCGGCAAGGCGGCGAGCTGCGTGCCGGTGGCGTGGAATTCCTGCCGAAGCCGGCGGTAGTCTTCGATCAGTGCGGGGTCGTCGAGGATGAGCTGCTGGCGCACGACCCGCTCGAGCGTGGCGGCCTGCTCGAACAGCAGCCGGCTGGTGCGTGCCGCCTGCGCCGCCTGCAGCACTTCCTCGCGGCTCTGCGACGCGAGCCGGTCGACGGAAAGCAGAAGCTCGGCGAGCGCGTACAGGAGCGGCAGGCTCACCAGCAGGAACGACAACAGGATGAACTTGAGGAACGAGCGCGGGTAATACACGTCGAGACGCCGGCCGCTATAATCGACCGGATTATGACACCGCCCTGCCGCCAGGCGGGCCCGGCGTGAGCGCGGCCCACGCCGATCCGGGGCCCGCACCTCGTCCCGGGCGACGCCTTCCCGAGCTTTCGATCGTCGCCGCCGTCGCGGCGAACCGCGTCATCGGCGTCGCCGGCGGGCTGCCGTGGCGCCTGCCCGACGACCTGAAGCGCTTTCGCGCCCTCACGCGCGGGCATGCCGTGATCATGGGTCGGCGGACCTGGGAGTCGCTCCGCGGTCCGCTCGCCGATCGGCAGAACATCGTCGTCACTTCGCAGATCGGGTACGCGGCGGCCGGCGCGGAGGTGGCCTCGAGCCTCGACGAAGCGCTCGCCCGTGTCGCGATGCCACCGCCGGCGTTCTGCATCGGCGGCGCGGAGTTGTACCGGGAGGCGCTGTCGCGGGCGGCCTCGATGCACCTGACCGAGATCGCGCAGCCGTTCGACGGCGACGTCGCCTTCCCGGCCTTCGATCGGGCGGAATGGCGCGAGGCCGCGCGCGAGGCGCGCACGGGCGACGACGGCACGGCCTACGCGTTCGTCACCTACGAGCGGGTTGCTCCGTCGCCGCGATGAGGACAACCGCGACGCCGGGAGGACACGGCAAGGTGCACGACCCCCACGACCGCAACGTCGGGCACAGGTGCAGCAAGGAGGCGACGGCGTCGCCGCGCGCATCGCCGCGATGACGGCGATCCTCGCGACCGTTGACGCGTTGTTCGCCTGCCGTGCGGGCTCCGCGCAGCACGAGGCGCCGCGAGGCCGGGAAGGAACCCCTCCGGAAGCCGGCTGGGAGGCCCGAAGCGGGGCGCTGCGCGCGAATGCGCGATAATCGCGGCCTTGCCGGCTCCGGCGCGCGCGTCGCGGAGCCCCGAGCGGCCGGGATGGCGGAACGGCAGACGCAGCGGACTCAAAATCCGCCGGTGGCAACACCGTGAGGGTTCGAGTCCCTCTCCCGGCACCACTCGCAACGACGCGGCGAGGCCCCTCCCCGTACGCGCCCACCGTTCGATGGACGACGCCAGGCTCACGCTCGACGACTTCGACTACGCGCTGCCGCCCGAGCTGATCGCCCAGTTCCCTGCGGCGACGCGCAGCGGCAGCCGTCTGCTGCACGTCGACGGAGCGACCCTCACGAACCTCGCGTTTCCAGACATCGCCGACCTCGTGTCGCCCGGCGACGTGGTCGTGATGAACGACACCCGCGTCCTGCGCGCACGCGTCGCGGGGTCGAAACCGTCCGGCGGCCGGGTCGAGCTCCTCGTCGAGCGCCTGCTTTCCCACGACGAGGCCTGGGTCCAGCTCAAGGCGAGCCACCTTCCCGGGATCGGATCCGCCGTCCTGCTGCCCGGCGGAGCCAGCGCCACCGCCCTCGAGCGCGACGGCGGATTCTTCCGGGTGCGTTTCCTCGGCACCGGACCGGTCGCGGACTGGCTCGAGCGGCACGGAGAACTGCCCCTGCCGCCGTATATCGCGCGACCGGCGGCGGACGCCGACTCGCAGCGCTACCAGACCGTCTACGCGCGCGTGCCCGGCGCAGTGGCCGCGCCCACGGCCGGCCTGCACTTCGACGAGGCGCTGCTCGCGCGCCTGGAAGCCGGCGGAGCGTGCCTCGCGCGCGTCACCCTGCACGTCGGCGCCGGGACGTTCCTGCCGGTGCGCGACGCCGACCTTTCGCGGCACCGCATGCACAGCGAGCGCTTCGTCGTGCCGCAGGAAACCGTCGACGCGATCGCCGCGGCGCGCGCTCGCGGGGGCCGGGTCCTCGCGGTCGGCACCACCTCCCTCAGGGCCCTGGAGGCCGCATCGTCGGAAGGAGCGCTCGCCGCGGGCGAATCCGAGACCGCGCTGTTCATCCGCCCGGGATACCGGTTCCGCACGGTCGACCGCCTGCTGACCAATTTTCACCTGCCGAAATCGACGCTGCTGATGCTCGTGGCGGCTTTCGCGGGCCTCGACACGATTCGGCGCGCGTACGCACACGCGATCGCGGCCCGGTATCGGTTCTTCAGCTATGGGGATGCGATGCTGCTCGAACGAGCGCCTTCCGACCGGGAATGATGGTAACTCTGTCGCCGTTCAGCGACAAAACGGCACTTTCGACGCTTATTCCGCAACTTTTCGACGAAGTTGCCGATAGATGGCCGCCTCGTCGCTTGGCAACCGATCGTCGTTCCGGCTAAGCTTGTCCCAACCTCGAAGCTAGGCGTTGGGCCGGCCGGCGGGCTGCAAGCCGGCGTTCGCTCATCGTGAAACCATTGAACCCTGATCACCGGCTGCCCGCTGCGGCAACGGAGCGCATGTCCGCCGCCGTGTACGTGTCTGCTGGGCGCCTTCGCGCAGGGACGGGCGCGCTGGTCGGCGGCCTGCTCGCGCTCCTGGTCGCCCTGACCGCCTCGGCGCAAGGCGGCAGCGGCGGACTTGCCGGCCCCGCGCCGCCGAGCGCGAAAGCGGCGTCCGCATCGCTCACCTACGACAACTTCTCCGGGGGAAGCTGCTCGCAGGGCGGATTCGTCACGGGAGCCGTCGGGCACCTGGGGATCGCCGGCGCGGTGATCGTCGTAGGGGCGACGTTCCTCGACGGGAAGCCCTACGACACCTATACGCTGGATCTCGGCGTCGGGCCGGCGACGTTCGGGACGGAATTCTTCCGCACGTTCTCGCCGCCGCCGCCGCCGTCGCACACCTACCGTTTCGTCTACAGTTCGTCGGTGCGGCAGGGCGACCGCGAGTTCGGCCGCTCGATCACGACCATCGATTGCACCAACGGCACGCTCAGCGCGTCCAACGCCTGGGTGCCGCGCCCGGAGCCGGTCCCGGCCGGGTCTCCGGCGGCGTGGGCCGCGCTCGCGCTCCTGCTGCTCGCCGCCGGTCACGCGCGCCTGCGCGCAGGCCGGCGCTAGATTCGCGCGGCCATGTCGTTCGCCGTCCTCGCGACGGACGGAGCCGCGCGCCGCGCACGCCTCGAGCTCGCGCACGGCGTCGTCGAGACGCCGGTGTTCATGCCCGTCGGCACCTACGGCACCGTCAAGGCGATGGCGCCCGACGAACTCGAATCGCTCGGCGCCTCGATCGTGCTCGGCAACACGTTCCACCTGTGGCTCCGCCCGGGGACCGACGTCGTCGCCGCGCACGGGGGCCTGCACCGGTTCATGGGCTGGCAGCACCCGATCCTCACCGATTCCGGGGGCTTCCAGGTGTTCAGCCTGGGGGCGCTCCGCAAGGTCGCCGAGGAAGGCGTGACGTTCGCCTCGCCGGTCAACGGGGACCGGCTGTTCCTGACGCCCGAGACGTCGATGGGAATCCAGCGCGCACTGGATTCCGACGTCGTGATGGCGTTCGACGAGTGCACGCCGTGGCCCGCCTCGCGCGACGAGGCGGCGCAGTCGATGGAACTGTCGATGCGCTGGGCGAAGCGTTCTCGCGACGCCCATGCGGGCAACCGGAACCGCCTGTTCGGCATCGTCCAGGGCGGGATGTACGAGGACCTGCGCGACGAGTCGATCGGCGCGCTCGCCGCGATCGGCTTCGACGGTTACGCGATCGGAGGGCTGTCGGTCGGGGAGCCGAAGCCGGACATGCTGCGCCTCCTCGCCCACACCGCGCCGCGCCTGCCCGCCGACCGCCCCCGCTACCTGATGGGGGTCGGCACGCCCGAGGACATCGTCGCCGGCGTGGCGGCGGGCATCGACATGTTCGACTGCGTGCTGCCGACCCGCAACGCCCGGAACGGCTGGCTGTTCACCCGCTACGGCGACGTCAAGATTCGCAACGCGCGGCACCGCAGCGACACCGGTCCGCTCGACCCGACATGCCCCTGTCCGACCTGCCGCCGCTACTCGCGGGCCTACCTGCACCACCTTCAGCGGGTCGGCGAGATCCTCGGTGCCCGGCTGGCGACGATCCACAACCTCCACTACTACCTGACGCTCGCGGCCGAGATGCGCGAGGCGATCGCCGCCGGCACCTTCACCGCGTGGACCGCTCGTTTCCGCGCCGACCGCGCACGGTCCGGGCCGCCCGACGACCAGTGATAGAATCACGGGTTCGCTGAACCACCCGATCCGCCGCCGCGACCGCGCCCCCACGGGACCGGCCGGCGCCCCAGGCGTGCCGCCCCTTGTGGGCGCCGCCACCGAACCGGAGCTCCCGAACGTGCTGATCTCCCCCGCATACGCCCAGGCCGCCGGCGGCGCCTCCCAGGGCGACCTGCTGACCACGATGCTGCCGATGGTCGCGATCTTCGTGGTGTTCTACTTCCTGCTGATCCGCCCGCAGCAGAAGAAGGCGAAGGAGCACCGCGCGATGATCGACGCGATCGAGAAGGGCAACGAGGTCGTGACGTCCGGCGGGATCGTCGGGCGCGTGTCGAAGCTCAACGACCAGTTCGTGACGATCGAGGTCGCGCAGGGCGTCGAGATCACGCTGCAGCGGCAGGCGGTCTCGCAGCTCCTGCCCAAGGGCACGATCAAGGCGCTCTGAGCGCGCCACACCCGGCGCCCGCGCCTCCGCGCCGCGCCAGACGACCTCCGCCGACATGAATCGCTACCCGTTCTGGAAATACGCGCTGATCGCGATCGCCGTCGCGATCGGCTTCCTCTACACGCTGCCGAACTTCTTTCCCGAGGATCCGGCGGTCCAGGTGTCGTCGTCGAAGGCGGGGGTGAAGCTCGACGCGCCCCTGCTGCAGACCGTCGAGGAAACGCTGAAGGGCGCGAACGTCCCCTACCGCGGCGCGGTGCTCGACGCGACCGGCATCAAGGTCCGGTTCGACGACCCGGACACCCAGCTCCGCGCCAAGGACGCGCTGACCGCGAAGCTGGGCTCCTCGTACATCGTCGCGCTGAACCTCGTCTCGTCGTCGCCGCGCTGGCTCGCGTCGATCGGGGCGCTGCCGATGTACCTCGGCCTCGACCTGCGCGGAGGCGTGCATTTCCTGCTCCAGGTCGACATGAAGGCGGCGCTCGAGAAGGCCGGCGACCGGTACGTGGCGGACCTCCGCGGTCTGCTGCGCAACGAGAAGATCCAGTACTCGGGCATCGCACGGGAAGGCACGGGCGTCGCGATGCGCTTCCGCGACGAGTCCGAGCGGAACAAGTCGCTCCTGGCGATCGACAGGAACTTCCCGGACATCGTCGCCCGCGAGCAGGACGCCCCGGGCGGAGAGTTCCGCATCCTCGCGCAGCTTCGTCCCGAGGCGCAGAAGCGCATCCAGGACGGCGCGGTCCAGCAGAACATCCAGATCCTGCGCAACCGCGTCAACGAACTGGGCGTCGCCGAGCCGATCATCCAGCAGCAGGGTACCGACCGCGTCGTCGTGCAGCTGCCCGGAGTGCAGGACACGGCGCGCGCGAAGGACATCCTCGGACGCACGGCGACGCTCGAGATCCGCATGGTCAACGAGGATGCCGGCGCGCACGAGCAGGCCGTCGCCGGGCAGGTCCCGTTCGGCAGCGACCTCTTCACGGATCGCAGCGGCACGCCGGTCCTCGTCAAGCGCCAGGTCGTGCTCACCGGCGACCGCATCAACGACGCCCAGCCCGGATTCGACCAGCGCAACAACGAGCCCGCGGTCCACGTGGGCCTCGACGGTGCGGGTGCGCGGATCTTCAAGGAGGTCACGCGCGAGAACGTCGGCAAGCGGATGGCGATCGTGCTCGTCGAGAAGGGCCGCACCGAGGTCATCACGGCGCCCGTGATCCGCGAGGAGATCGGCGGCGGCCGGGTGCAGATCTCGGGCCGGATGACGACGCGCGAGGCGAACGACATCGCGCTGCTGATGCGCGCCGGCGCGCTGGCGGCGCCGATGGAGATCGTGGAGGAGCGCACCGTCGGCCCGTCGCTCGGCAAGGAGAACATCGAGAAGGGCTTCCACTCGGTCATGTGGGGCTTCGTCGTGCTCGCGGCGTTCATCTGCGCCTACTACATGCTGATGGGCGTGATCTCGACGATCGCGCTGTCGATCAACCTGCTCCTGCTCGTCGCGATCCTGTCGATGCTGCAGGCGACGCTCACGCTTCCGGGCATCGCCGCCATCGCGCTCACGCTCGGCATGGCGATCGACGCCAGCGTGCTGATCAACGAGCGCATCCGGGAGGAGATCCGGTGGGGCGCGACGCCCCATGCGGCGATCCAGGCCGGCTACGAGCGCGCGTGGGGCACGATCCTGGACTCGAACATCACGACGCTGATCGCCGGCATCGCGCTCTTCCTGTTCGGCAGCGGCCCGGTGCGCGGCTTCGCGGTCGTCCACTGCATCGGCATCATGACCTCGATGTTCTCGGCGGTCTTCGTCTCGCGCGGCATCGTGGCCGTGGTGTACGGCGGACGCAGGAAGCTCGAGCGCATCTCGATCGGCCAGATCTGGCGGCCCGCGGCGGCGCCCGCCACGCCGACGAAGGCCTGACGCGCCGGCGTCACCGTCCGCCCTCCCGAAACCCCGGCCCACGAAGAGCCCCGCATGGAATTCTTCCGCTTCAGGCGCGACATCCCGTTCATGCGGCACGCGCTGGTGTTCAACGTGATCTCGCTGGTCACGTTCCTCGCCGCCGTGTTCTTCCTCGCTACGCGCGGCCTCAACTTCGGGGTCGACTTCCGCGGCGGCACCGTGATCGAGGTCAACTACGCCCACGCGGTCGACTTCACGCGAGTTCGCGCGGCGATCGACAAGCTCGACGTCGGCGAGTATTCGGCGCAGAGCTTCGGTGCCGCGAACACGGCGCTCGTGCGTCTCCCGCTCAAGCCCGGCGTGTCGAGCGCGCAGCTCTCCGACCGCGTGATGACGGCGCTCAGGGCGGACGACCCCTCGGCCCGCCAGGTTCGCGTCGAGTTCGTCGGCCCGCAGGTCGGCAAGGAGCTCTACGAGAACGGCGCGCTCGCTCTGCTCCTGGTCGCGATCGGGATCGTGGCCTACCTCGCCGCCCGGTTCGAGTGGCGCTTCGCGGTCGCGGCGATCGTCGCGAACCTGCACGACGTCATCATCATCATGGGGTTCTTCGCGTTCTTCCAGTGGGAGTTCTCGCTTCCCGTGCTGGCGGCGCTGCTCGCGGTCCTCGGCTACTCGGTCAACGAATCGGTCGTCGTCGCCGACCGGATCCGCGAGAATTTCCGGAAGATGCGGAAGGCGACGGTGACCCACGTGATCGACAACGCGATCACCAGCACGATGTCGCGCACGATCATCACGCACGGCAGCACGCAGATCATGGTCACGTCGATGCTGATCTTCGGCGGCGAGGCGCTCCACTACTTCGCGCTGGCGCTCACGATCGGCATCCTGTTCGGCATCTACTCGTCGGTGCTGGTGATGGCCCCGCTGGTCATGTGGATGGGCGTCTCGCGCGAGGACCTGGTCAGGCCGGAGAAGCGATCGGGCGCCGAGGGCGAGAAGATCCTGCCGTAGCGGACGGCCCGGCCGGGTTCGACTGCCCGCGGTTCATCCTCCCGGCCGCGCCCCCGCGACCCCGGCGCTTCCAGCGCGCCGCGCCGACACTCCCGCCGTGCTCACCACCCTCTTCTACTCGCTGCTGTCCCTCGACGAGACGCTCGCGATGATCGCGGGGCAGTACGGGCCGTGGCTCTACGGCCTGCTGTTCCTCGTCATCTTCGCGGAAACGGGGCTCGTCGTCCTCCCGTTCCTGCCGGGAGACTCGCTGCTGTTCATCTCGGGGACGGTGGTCGCGGCGGCCGGCCTCAACGTGCACGCGCTCGTCGCGATCCTCGCGCTCGCGGCGATCCTCGGCGACTCGCTCAACTACTCGATCGGCCGCTACATCGGGCCGCGCGTCTACGACCGGCCCGATTCGCGCTGGTTCCGCCAGGACCATCTCAGGCGCACGCAGGCGTTCTACGACCGCTACGGCGGCGTGACGATCGTCATCGGCCGCTTCATCCCGATCATCAGGACGTTCGCGCCGTTCCTCGCGGGCGTCGCGCAGATGCCGTACCCGAAGTTCCTGGCGTACAACGTCGCAGGGGCGCTGCTGTGGATCGCCTCGCTCGTGTACGCGGGCTACCTGTTCGGCAACATCCCGTGGGTCAAGGACAACCTCACGTTGATCGTGCTCGGGATCGTCTTCGTGTCGCTGATCCCCGCGATCGCGACGTTCATGAGCGAGCGCCGCCGCGGAAGCACCGGCGGCTGAGCGCCCCGGACGCGACCTTCCCCTTTCGCTAGACGCGGCGCGCGAGCGCCTCGGCGAGACCGACGTAGGTCGCGGGGGTGAGCGCCTTGAGGCGCGCTTTCGCGTCCGGCGGCAGCGCGAGGCCGTCGACGAACGCGTGCAGCGACTCCCTCGTCATTCCGCGCTGCCCGCGCGTCAGCGCCTTGAGCTGCTCGTAGGGCTCGGGGAGCCCGTAGCGCCGCATCACCGTCTGGATCGGCTCCGCCAGCACTTCCCAGTTGGCGTCGAGGTCGGCGTCGAGGCGCGTGCCGTCGACCTCGAGCTTCCCGAGTCCCCGCTTCAGCGCCGACCATCCGACGAGCGCGTGGCCGATCGCCACCCCCATGTTGCGCAACACCGTCGAGTCGGTCAGGTCGCGCTGCCAGCGCGAGACCGGAAGCTTGTCGGCGAAGTGGCGCGCGAGCGCATTGGCGACGCCGAGGTTGCCTTCGGAGTTCTCGAAGTCGATCGGGTTCACCTTGTGCGGCATCGTCGACGAGCCGACTTCGCCCGCCTTCATCCGCTGCCGGAAATAGCCCAGCGAGACGTAGCCCCAGACGTCCCGGTCGAAGTCGACCAGGATCGTGTTGATGCGCGCGAGCGCGTCGAAGTAGGCCGCGATGCAGTCGTGCGGCTCGATCTGCGTCGTGTACGCGTTGAAGCCGATGCCCAGCGACTCCACGACCCGGCGGGCAAGCGCTTCCCAGTCGACGCCCGGGTACGCGACGACGTGCGCGTTATAGCTTCCGGTCGCGCCGTTCATCTTGCCGAGCAGCGCGACGCGCTCGAACTCCGCCGTCGCGCGCTCCAGTCGCGTCACGACGTTCGCGAGCTCCTTGCCCAGCGTCGTCGGCGTCGCGGGCTGCCCGTGCGTGCGCGCGAGCATCGCGCGCCCTGCGTGCGCATGCGCGAGCGATCGCAGGTCCGCGGCGATGCTCCGGATCGCGGGCACGAGTACGTCGCGCCTCGCCTCGGACAGCGCGAGCGCGTGCGACAGGTTGTTGATGTCCTCTGACGTGCAGGCGAAGTGGATGAACTCCGCGACGCGCGCGATCGACGGGACGTGCGCGAAGCGCTCCTTCATCCAGTACTCGACCGCCTTGACGTCGTGGTTGGTCGTGCGCTCGATCGCCTTCACGCGGGCGGCGTCCGCCGGCGCGAACGCCGCGAGCGCCTCGGCGATCGCGGCCCTCGCCGCGGCGTCGAACGGCGACACCTCGGGGATCGCGGGCTCGTCGGACAGCGCGGCGAGCCACGCGAGTTCGACGCGCACGCGGGCGCGAATCAGCCCGAATTCGGAGAAATGGGGGCGCAGCGCCTCGGCCTGCGCCGCGTAGCGCCCGTCGAGCGGCGAGAGGGCGACGAGCGCGTCGTGGTCGGTCATCGTGCGCGAGGGCATGCGGGGAGGG
>JAKLIE010000001.1 GCA_022709775.1 Pseudomonadota bacterium | reverse complement strand
GGAGCGCCGCACCGCTGGCGGCGTCGAACAGGTGGAGGTGGGACGGGTTCACGTGCAGCGCGACCGCGGTGCCCGGCGGATCGCGGAACGAGGCCGGGCAGCGCGCGACCATCTCGACGCGCCCGATCTTCAGCGTCACGAGCGTCTCCGCGCCGAGCGGCTCGAGCAGCGACACCTCCGCCGGCACGGCGATGTCGCCGGCGGCGGAGGCAAGACGCAGGTTCTCGGGGCGCACGCCGAACTTGAGCGGCGAGCGTCCCGCGGCACGTGCAGCCAGCCCCGGGGGCAGCGGCAGGCGCACGCCGCCGAGGTCCGCCGCGCCGTCGGCGAGCTCGCAGTCGACCAGGTTCATCGGAGGCGCGCCGGTGAAGCCCGCGACGAACAGCGCCGCCGGCCGGTTGTAGATCGCGTCGGGCGTGTCGTACTGCATCTTGTGCCCCGCGGAGAGCACGGCGATGCGGTCCGCGAGCGTCATCGCCTCGACCTGGTCGTGCGTCACGTAGATGATCGTGGCGCCGAGGCGCTGGTGCAGCCGCTTGATCTCGGTGCGCATCTCGTTGCGCAGCTGGGCGTCGAGGTTCGACAGCGGCTCGTCGAACAGGAACACCTTGGGCTCGCGGACGATCGCGCGCCCGATCGCGACGCGCTGACGCTGCCCGCCGGAAAGCGCGGCCGGCCGGCGTTCGAGCATGTGGTCGATGCGCAGGAGCTTCGCGGCATTCATCACGCGCTCGCGGATCACGTCCTCCGCCGTCTTGCGCAGGCGCAGTCCGAAGGCCATGTTGTCGTAGAGCGACTTGTGCGGATAGAGCGCGTAGTCCTGGAACACCATCGCGATGTCTCGGCTGCGCGGCGGCAGGTCGTTGACCGTCTGGCCGCCGATGCGCACTTCCCCGCCGGAGATCGATTCGAGGCCGGCGATCATGCGCAGCAGGGTGCTCTTGCCGCAGCCCGAGGGCCCGACGAACACGACGAACTCGCCGTGCCGTATCTCGAGGTCGATGCCGTGGATCACGGTCGTCTTCCCGTCGTAGCTCTTGGTGACGCCGTGGAGCTCGACCTGGGCCATCAGTAGCTCCCTTCGATGCGCGGGCCGGCCGGCGCGGCGCGCAGAGCTTGCACGGCTGCCTGCGAGCTCCGCATCAGCAAGCCGAGATCGGACGCGATCGCGACGTAGTCGTAGCCGATATCGCGGTAGCGCGCGACGACCTCCGGCGTGCCGCCGACCGTGCCCACGGGCTTGCCGATCGCCCGGGCGCGCCTCGCGGCGTCGGCCATCGCCGCCATCACGTCGGGGTGCGTGGCATTGCCGGGGTGGCCCATGCTGCCGGAGAGGTCGCCGGGGCCGACGAACAGTGCGTCGACGCCGGTCACCGAGCCGATCTCCTCGAGCTTCGCGATCGCCTGCACGGTCTCGAGCTGGACGATCACGCCGATCGCGCCGTTCGCGTGCCGGAAGAAGTCGGGCGTCGTGCCGAAGCGCGATGCGCGGCTCATGCCGGCCATCCCGCGCTCGCCCTCGGGCGGGTAGCGCGTGGCGGACACGGCGCGCGCGGCCTCCCCGCCGTTCTGGACGAACGGAAACAGCAGCGTCTGCGTCCCGGCGTCGAGCACCCGCTTGACGGTGACGGCGTCGTTCCAGGGCACGCGCACGACCGGCACCATCGGCGTGTTGCCGACCGCCTGCAGCAGGTGAACGAGTCCCATCAGGTCGATCGGGGTGTGTTCCATGTCGAGCACGCCCCAGTCGAATCCGGCGCTCCCCACGGCCTCCGCGACGATCGGGCTCGCGGACATCACCCAGGTGCCGATCGGCGTCTTCGTCGCCCGGTCGGCCAGCAGTCGGTGGAACGCATTCATCGTAGCTCCCGCGTGAGCGGTCTCAGTAGATCGCCGGTTCGGGCGTGGGTGCCGTGCCGGCCAGGAAGTCGAAGTCGCAGCCTTCGTGCGCCTGCGTCACGTGCTGCTGGTAGAGGCGCGTGTAGCCTCGCGCGTACGGCTGCGCCGGCGGCCTCCACGACGCCCGCCGGCGCTCGAGCTCCGCGTCGTCGACGAGGAGCTCGAGCCTGCGCGCCTCGACGTCCAGCTCGATCGTGTCGCCGTCGCGCACGAGCGCGAGCGGGCCGCCGACCGCGCTCTCGGGCGACACGTGCAGCACGCAGGTGCCGTAGTGCGTGCCGCTCATCCGCGCATCGGAGATCCTGACCATGTCGCGCACGCCGCGCTGCAGGAGCCTCTTCGGAATCGGCAGGTTGCCCCACTCGGGCATGCCCGGGGCGCCGACGGGGCCCGCGTTTCGCAGCACGATCACGCAGGTCTCGTCGCCGTCGAACGCGGGGTCGGCGAGCGCGGCGTTCATCTGCGGCGGGCTGTCGAAGACGATCGCGCGTCCGCGATGGCGCATCAGGGACGGAGTGGCGGCGCTGGGCTTGATCACCGCGCCTTCGGGTGCCAGGTTGCCGCGGACCACGGCGAGCGCCGGACGGTCGCTGACGGGCCTGTCGAGAGGCCGTATCACGTCCGGATCGAGCACCGGGCGGCCGTCGAGCTGCGCGCGCAGCGGCGCGCCGGTGACGGTGATCTCGTCCAGCGACAGGTGCTCGCGGATCGCGTTCATCAGCGCGGGCAGCCCGCCGGCGTAGTGGAAGTCCTCCATCAGCTTCTCGCCGCTGGGGAACAGGTTGGCGATCACCGGCACGCGGCGCGCCACCGCGTCGAGGTCGGCGAGCGAGAGCCCGACGCCCGCGCGCCGCGCCATCGCGATCATGTGCACGGCGGCGTTGGTGGACCCGCCGAGGGCCATCTGCACGGCCGCAGCGTTCAGGAACGCGCCGCGGGTCAGGATCCGCTGCGGCGTGAGGTCCTCCCGGATCATCTGAACGATGCGCTCGCCGCAGGCCGCGGCCATGCGCGGGTGGGCCGAGTCCACCGCGGGGATGCTCGTGCTTCCGGGCAGCGCGAGTCCGAGCGCCTCGACGATCGACGTCATCGTGCTCGCCGTGCCCATCGTGTTGCAGGTGCCCGGCGAGCGCGTCATGCGCGCCTCGAGGCTGCGCCACTCGTCCTCGCCGATCCGGCCCGCCTGGTAGTCGCCCCAGAACATCAGCGTGTGCGTGCCGGCGCCGACGGTGCGGCCTTGGTAGCGGTCGTTCAGCATCGGACCGGCGGGGCAGAAGATCGCAGGAATGCCCATGCTGATCGCGCCCATCACGGTGCCCGGCGTGGTCTTGTCGCAGCCGGCCAGCAGCACGGCACCGTCGACCGGATGCGAGCGCAGGAGCTCCTCCACCTCCATCGCGAGGAAGTTGCGGTAGAGCATCGTCGTGGGCTTGACCATCACCTCGCCCAGGCTCATCGCCGGCAGCTCGAGCGGCATCCCGCCCGCGAGCAGCACGCCGCGCTTGACCGCCTCGGCACGCTCGCGCAGGTGCGCATGGCAGGGCGAGAGGTCGCTCCAGGTGTTGACGACGGCGACGATGGGCCGACCGACCACGTCCTCGCGCCGCAGGCCCGACTGCTGCATGCGCTGGCGATGCGCGAAGCCACGCATGCCGGCGTCGGCGAACCAGCGGCGGCTGCGGAGCTCGTCTAGCGTGCGCGGCATGGGGCGAAGGTCCCGTGGTCCGTCGTCGGGCGGCGCGGCGTCGTCACGAAGGCCTCGAGAGCAGGTTCACGTAGTCGTGCGCGGTCGTCACGACCGTGCTGACGCGGTACTCGACCGGCCGGCCTCCCAGCGCGATCGCGGTGCGGCGTACCTGGAGCACCGGCACGCCCTGCGACACGCCGAGCGCGCGGGCGATCGCCCGGTCGGCGGCCACCGCGCTCAGCCGCTCGCGGGCGCGCACGACGGTGACGCCGAACTCGCTCTGGTAGAGGTGGTACATCGTGCTCGGCCGTTCGCGCAGGCGCTTCTCGGTGAGGCCGCGGAACAGCGCGGAAGGAACCACGATCCGGTCGTGCACGACCGCCGCGCCCTGGAGCTTCAGCCGGTTCTCGATCTGGAACGCAGGCGTGCCCGCCCGGGTGGCGAGCGCGGTCGCGGTCTCATCGTCCATCCGCATGCGCTCGAACGACAGAAGCTCGACGTCGGGCGCCTCGCGCAGCCCGTCGCTGCGCTCGACGTGGAAGAACTGGAACAGGAACCGGTCGCGCGTGTGCGTCGCGACGAAGGTGCCGCGTCCCTGGCGACGCACCAGGATGTGCTCTGCGACCAGGTCGTCGACGGCGCGGCGCAGCGTGCCGACCGCGACGTCGAAGGACGCGGCGAGCTCGGTCTCGTTCGGCAGCGCGGCGCCGGGCGGGAGGTTACCGTCCTCGATCGAACGCAGGAGCGCGCGCCGGACCGCGCGGTAGAGCGGCATGCCCGCCGCGTCCGGCGCGATCGGCGCGAATCCGGCAGCGGGGTCGTGGGCCCGGGCGATCGACATGCGGCGATTGTGGACCGGGTTGGCAGGATTCGTCCATGTCATCTATATGACTTGGTTGACGAGCCAGGCCGCCGGCCGCGATACTCGGCCGGACCGACCCCGGACCGCCATGGCGCGGGGCGCGACAGGAGCGACCGATGATTCACTTCGTATTGCACGACGCGAACGACAGCGTGGCCGTCGTCGTCGTCGAGGGCGTCAAGGCCGGCATGGACCTCGCCGGCTGGATCATGGACGAGGACCGGATGACGCGCGTCACGGCGAAGCAGGACATCCCGATCGGCCACAAGGTCGCGCTGCGCGACATGGCGGCCGGCGACACCGTGATCAAGTACGGCATCGACATGGGCAAGGTCGTCAAGCCGATCGTCGCGGGCGAGCACGCCCACGTCCACAACATCAAGACCAAGCGCTGGTGAGCGGGGGAACGCAGACATGTCAGTGATCGGCAAGGGCACGACTTTCCTGGGCTACCGGCGCGAGAACGGCCGCGTCGGCGTGCGCAACCACGTGATCGTCCTGCCGCTGGACGACCTGTCCAACGCGGCGGCCGAGGCCGTGGCGCACAACATCAAGGGCACGCTCGCGATCCCGCATCCCTACGGGCGGCTCCAGTTCGGCGCGGACCTCGACCTGCACTTCCGCACGCTGATCGGCGCCGGCTGCAATCCCAACGTCGCCGCGGTCGTCGTGATCGGCATCGAGGACGGCTGGACGCAGAAGGTCGTCGACGGCATCAAGGCGACCGGCAAGCCGGTCTGCGGCTTCGGCATCGAGCTGCACGGCGACCACGACACGATCATGCGCGCGAGCAAGGCGGCACGCGAGTACGTGCAATGGGCGAGCGAGAAGCAGCGCGAGCGCTGCGACATCGGCGAGCTTTGGGTCAGCACCAAGTGCGGCGAGAGCGACACGACGAGCGGCTGCGGCGCCAATCCGACCGTCGGCAACGCGTTCGACAAGCTGCATCCGCTGGGCAACTACCTCTGCTTCGGCGAGACGACCGAGCTCACCGGCGGCGAGCACATCGTGGCCGCGCGCTGCGCGAACGACGCGGTGCGCGAGAAGTTCATGTTCATGTTCGACCGCTACCAGAACGTGATCAACCGCCACAAGACGAGCGACCTCTCCGACAGCCAGCCGACGAAGGGCAACATCGCGGGCGGCCTGACGACGATCGAGGAGAAGGCGCTCGGCAACATCCAGAAGATCGGCAAGAAGTGCACGGTGGACGGCGTGATCGACAAGGCCGAGAGGCCGACGCATCCGGGGTTGTGGTTCATGGACTCGTCGAGCGCCGCGGCCGAGATGGTGACGTTGTGCGCCGCGTCCGGCTACGCGGTGCACTTCTTCCCGACAGGGCAGGGGAACGTGATCGGCAACCCGATCCTGCCGGTGATCAAGATCTGCGCGAACCCGCGCACGGTTCGCACGATGAGCGAGCACGTCGACGTCGACGTGACCGGACTCCTGCAGCGCGAGATCACGCTGGACCAGGCGGGCGACAAGCTGCTCGAGTGCATGCTGCGCACGGCGAACGGCCGACTCACCGCCGCCGAGGCGCTGGGCCACCGCGAGTTCGTGATGACGCGCCTGTACGAGAGCGCATGATCGGCGAGGCGAGGGTGGCGGCGGGGTCCCGCGGGGCCGCGCGATGAGCCGGATCGTCGTCACCGAGTTCATGGACGAGCGCGCGGTCGCGAAGCTCGCCGCGCGCCACGACGTGCTCTACGACGCGGCGCTCGTCGACGATCCGGCGCGCCTCGCACGCGAGGCGGCGGGTTGCGACGCGATCGTCGTTCGCAACCGCACGCAGGTGCGGGGCGCGCTGCTCGGCGCGCTGGCTCGCTGCCGGGTCGTCGGGCGACTCGGCGTCGGCCTCGACAACATCGACGTGGCGGCCTGCGAAGCGAAGGGCATGAAGGTGATCCCCGCGACCGGCGCGAACGCGCTGGCGGTGGCCGAGTACGTGGTCGGCACCGCGATGGTGCTCCTGCGCGGCGTCTATCAGTCGTCCGCGGCGGTCGCCTCCGGCAAGTGGCCGCGCGCCGCGCTGTCGTCCGGCCGCGAGACCGCGGGCAGGACGCTCGGCCTCGTCGGTTTCGGGTCGATCGGACAGCTCACCGCGAGGCTCGCGCGCGCGCTCGGCATGGACGTGATCGCGTACGACGCGATGCTGGGCGCGGGCGATCGGGCGTACGCTGCGACCGGCGTGCGCGCGGCGGGGCTCGACGAAGTCGTCCGGGCCGCCGACGTCGTGAGCCTGCACGTTCCGCTCGTCGCGTCGACGCGGGGGCTTTTCTCGGCCGCGCGCATCGCGTCGATGAAGCGGGGCGCGGTGCTCGTGAACACCGCGCGTGGCGACATCGTCGACGAGGTCGCGCTCGCCCGCGCGCTGAAGGACGGCCATCTCGGAGGCGCCGCGATCGACGTGTTCGGCACCGAGCCGCTGCCGGTCTCGTCGCACTTCGAGGGCTGCCCGAACCTGATCCTGACGCCGCACGTGGCCGGCGTCACCGCCGAGGCGAACGAGCGCGTGAGCTTCCTGATCGCGGACAAGGTGCTCGAGGCGCTGGCATGAAGCTACCCGTCGACGAAGCCCGGACGATCGTCGCCCGCGTGCTCGCGCGCGCCGGCGCTTCGTCGGCGATGGCCGAGTCGACGGCGCGCGCACTGGTGCTCGCCGAGTCGCAGGGCCTGGGCTCGCATGGGCTCTCCCGCGTCGGCCAGTACGCGACGCATCTTCGCAACGGCCGCGTGGACGGAACCGCCGTTCCCGCGGTCGCGCACCGCAAGGGCGGGGCGATCGTCGTCGACGCGGCGAGCGGCCTCGCGTTCCCGGCCTGTGAGTTCGCGGTCCGCGAGGCGATCGCCGCGGCGCGCGAGCACGGCGTCGCGTTCGCGGGCGTGGCACGCAGCCACCACTGCGGCGTCCTCGTCGATCACCTGCGACCCGTCGCGGCGGCGGGCATGGTCGGGCTCGGCTTCGCGAACTCGCCCTCGGCGATGCCCGCGGCGGGCGGCCGGCACGCGATCTTCGGCACCAACCCGATCGCCGCGGTGTTCCCGCGCCGCGGCCGCGATCCGCTGATGATCGACCTGAGCCTGTCCGAGGTCGCGCGCGGCAAGGTGATGGTCGCGGCGAAGGAAGGCAAGCCGATCCCGCAAGGCTGGGCGCTCGACGCGGACGGCCGCCCGACGACCGACGCCAAGGCCGCGCTCGAAGGATCGATGCTCCCGATCGGCGCGGTTTCGTCACCGAAGGGCGCGATGCTCGCGCTCGTCGTCGAGTTGCTCGTGACCGCGCTGATCGGCGGGCGCTACGGCTTCGAGGCGTCGAGCTTCTTCGTCGACGAGGGCAACCGCCCCGGCATCGGCCAGGCGTTCGTCGCGATCGATCCCGGCGCGCTCGCCGGCAGCGACGCGTATCTCGACCGTCTCGAGGTGCTGGTGGCCGAGATGCTGAAGGACGAGGGCGTTCGCCTGCCGGGCGCGCGCCGCGAGGTGCTGCGCCGCCGCGCCGAGACCGAGGGCATCGAGGTGCCCGACGCGCTCGTCGCGAAGGCGCGCGCCGCCTGACGGGCGCGCGTCAGACGATCCGGCAGACCTCGTCGAACGCGAGGCGCGGATTGCGCTCGTGCACCTTCGACCGGTCCCCGAAGCCCAGGTTGACGAGGAAGTTCGAGCGGATCGTCGTGCCGGCGAAGAACGCCGCGTCGACCTTCGCGTCGTCGAAGCCCGACGTCGGGCCGCAGTCGAGCCCCAGTGCGCGCGGCGAGGATCGGGCCGGCGCCCCGCAGCGTGCCGTTGCGGGACGCCGTCGTCCGGATCGCATCCGGCTTGCCCGCGAACCTGCTCCGCGCGTCGACGTGCGGGAGCAGTCGCGGGAGCTCGTCGTCGAACGCCAGGTCGCAGGCGACGATGACCGCGCAGGGCGTCGCCACCGTCTCGTCTTGGTTGCCGGGCGACAAGGCGGGCGCGAGCTTCGCCTTCGCTTCGGGCGAGCGCACGAACACGAAGAGGGTCGGGCACGAGCTCGCACTCGTCGGCGCCCGCTCCATGGTGTCGCAGACCTCCCGGAGCATCGCGTCGGTCACCGGCGGCCGTCGGAGGCGCCGCAGGTGTGGGCCTGGCGGAAAAGCGTGTCGGGCCCCCCGTCCGGCTTCACGGCGGGCTTTCGTGCGGGGTGCGGGGTGGGGATCGAGGTGCCGGCGCGCGGTCTATCGAGCCGGCGCCCGGCGGCATCGGGAACCGATAAGCGTAGACTATCGTGCGGATTGAGTCATTCAATTGGACGGGCTATCACCGCGCGCGTACGATGTTTTCGACTTCGCGGCGGCGCGCAGGAGCGCGTCGAGGGGCGAATCCGGCAGGCGCTGCGACGCGGATGCGGAGCGGCAGGTCGTTACCACAGGAGATGATCTCATGAAGGCGCTCAAGGGCACCAAGACGCACCAGAACCTCAAGGACGCGTTTGCGGGCGAGTCGCAGGCCAATCGCCGCTACCTGTACTTCGCAAACAAGGCCGACGTGGAAGGCCAGAACGACGTCGCCGCGCTGTTCCGCTCGACCGCGGAAGGCGAGACCGGCCACGCGCACGGCCACCTGGACTACCTGGCAGTGGTCGGCGACCCGGAGACGGATTTGCCGATCGGCTCGTCCCGCCAGAACCTGAAGTCGGCCGTCGCCGGCGAGACGCACGAGTACACCGACATGTACCCGGGCATGGCGAAGGCGGCGCGCGACGAGAAGTTCGACGAGATCGCCGACTGGTTCGAGACGTTGGCGAAGGCGGAGCGCTCGCACGCGAACCGCTTCCAGAAGGCCCTCGATCAACTCGCCGACTGAGTTGCGCCCCGTTGGAGCGGCGCCGAGGAAACCGGCGCCGCTCAACCTGGGCGATGGCCCCTTCGGCGGACGCCATCCGTTCCGCCGACCGGGGGCTTGATGGGCGTTCCGCGCCGGAGCGCGCCCGGCATGTCGAGCTCGTGCTTTGGCGCGAGCCTCGATTCCCCACCGCACTTTCACTGGCAACCATCGGATGAGCGCCCCGCTGACTGAGAAGAAGGAAGGCAACCTCGCCGCACCGACGCGCCACGCGGTCGAGTGGCGGAGCCCCGAGTTCTACGACGAGGAGGCATTCTTCAAGGAGACCGAGCGCGTCTTCGACATCTGCCACGGATGCCGACGCTGCATCAGCCTCTGCAACGCGTTCCCGACGCTGTTCGACCTCGTCGACGAGAGCAAGACGATGGAGGTGGACGGCGTGGCGAAGGCCGACTACTGGAAGGTGGTCGACCAGTGCTACCTGTGCGACGTCTGCTACATGACGAAGTGCCCGTACGTTCCGCCGCACCCGTGGAACCTCGACTTCCCGCACCTGATGCTGCGCGGCAAGGCGATCAAGTTCAGGAAGGGCGAAACCACGTTCCGCGACCGGATGCTCACGAGCACCGACCGGATGGGCAAGCTCGCGACGATTCCCGTCGTCGTTCGCGCCGTCAACTGGGCGAGCAACACAGGCGTGACGCGCACGCTGATGGACAAGACCATAGGGGTCGCCGCGGAAGCCGCGCTGCCGCCGTACGATTCGCGCCGCTTCCGCGACACGATCGAGCCGTCGGTGGCCTGGCCCGTGCGCGACGGCCAACGCACGCCGGGCAAGGTCGCGCTGTTCGCGACCTGCTACGTCAACTACAACGAGCCGGGCATCGGGCGCGACCTCGTCAAGATCCTCTCGCACAACGAGATCCCGTACGTCATCGCCGAGAAGGAGGCGTGCTGCGGCATGCCCAAGCTCGAGCTGGGCGACCTCGAGACGGTCGAGAAGCTCAAGGACGTCAACATTCCGGCGCTCGCGAAGCTCGCCCGCGCGGGATATGCGATCCTCACCGCGGTGCCGTCGTGCACGCTGATGTTCAAGCAGGAGCTTCGCCTCCTGTTCCCGGACGACCCGGACGTGCAGCTCGTCGCGAAGGCGATGTTCGACCCGTTCGAGTACCTGGTCGCGCGCGACAAGGACGGGCTGCTGAAGAAAAACTTCGCGAAGCCGCTGGGCAAGGTGAGCTACCACATCCCCTGTCACTCGCGGGTGCAGAACGTCGGCCAGAAGACGCGCGAGGTGCTCGAGTGGGTGCCGGACACCGAGGTGAACACGGTCGAGCGCTGCGCGGGCCACGACGGCACCTGGGGCGTCAAGTCCGAGTTCTTCGAGGCCTCGATGAAGATCGGCAAGCCGGTCTTCCGCCAGATGGCCTCGCCCGCTCCGGACTACGTGAGCTCCGACTGCCCGATCGCGGGGCGGCGGATCGTGCAGGGCATCGAAGGCGAGGGCGAGGCGCACGGGCGCAAGGAGCACCCGATCACGCTCGTCCGGATCGCCTACGGGATCGACTGAACTTTCGAAGACGGGCGGCGCGAGCGCGCCGCCGGAAAACCACGACGACGATGACGATGATGACGACGACCGGACGCGCGGGGCGTGCGCCCCGCATCACGCGGGAATCCCTGATGACGCTCGAGGCCTACGCCAAGGCCCGCAACGAGTTCCGCGCGAAGGTGATGGAGCACAAGAAGAGCCGCATCGTGCATCTGGGAGAGCACGTGACGCTGCTGTTCGAGGACGAGCTGACGATGCGCTACCAGATCCAGGAGATGCTGCGCATCGAGAAGACGTTCGAGGAGGCCGGCATCCAGGACGAGATCGATGCCTACGATCCGCTCGTGCCGGACGGCTCCAACTTCAAGGCGACGATGCTGATCGAGTACGAGGACGTCGACGAGCGCAAGCATGCGCTCGCGCGGCTGAAGGGCGTCGAGGACCGGACCTGGGTCCAGGTCGAGGGCCACGCGCGCGTCTTCGCGATCGCCGACGAGGACCTCGAGCGCGAGAACGACGAGAAGACGTCGTCGGTGCACTTCCTGCGCTTCGAGCTGTCCCCCGCGATGGTCGCGTCGCTCAAGGCCGGCGCGGCGCTCGGGATGGGCGTCGACCACGCCGCACTCGTTGCGTCGATCCCCGCGGTCGGCGACGCGACGCGCGCCGCGCTCGTCCGCGACCTCGCCTGATCCCGGCGCGACGGCTTCCGGCCCGGCCCGCGGACGCTCGCGATCGCCGCGGGTCCCGCTTCAGCCGGGCGCCTGCGGCTCCCCCCGGGCGTCGACCCGCAGCCGCCACACGCGGTCGACGGTCGCTTCGCCGTGCAGCGACTCGGGAATCGTCGCGGAGTCGGGTACGAAGCCCAGCGACGCGGCGGTCGCGCACGACGCATCGTTGCGGACGTCCGACTGCGCGGCGATCTCGCGCACGCCGATCCCCGACAGCCACGCGATCACGGCGTCCGCGCCCTCGCGGGCGTAGCCGCGGCGGCGGTGCGCGGCGAACGTGACCCATGCGATGTCTGCGAACGCTCCCGTGACCGTAGCCTGGTGCCAGCCGACGAGCGCCCCGTCGTCGCGCCGCCTCGCGAGCCAGTTGAGCCAGCGCTCGCCGGGCCGCGGGCAGCCCGCGGCGAGCCGCGCGAACTCCTCGCGCAGCGCGGCCTCGTCCGCGGGCGGATCGCCGACCATCCAGCGATAGAGCCCGCGATCCGCGAACGCCGGATACGCCTCGTGCGCGTCGTCGGGCGAGATCGGCGCGAGCACGAGCCTCGACGTGCCGAGCGCGGACGCGGTCATTCGAGCTCCAGCTCGTCGATCCAGGCGATCTCGCAGTTGCGGTCGCCGAGCGCGAGCGAGCTCTCGTAGCGGTCGCCCGAGGGCGCCACCGCCAGCACGAGCGTCCCCCTGAACCGGATGACCTGCCCGGGCCGGATGCCCGCGAGCGTCCTGCGAATGTCCTGGTCCCCCGGAATCGTGTGGACGTGCGTGAGCGAGCGGAACATCTCCTCGAGCTCCGCTCGCGGACGATCGCGGAGCTCGGCGCCGCGGCGGAACTCGGGGACGACGAAGCGGGAGCTGAACGACTTCATCTGCGGGAACGAGATCTGGTCGACGATCCGCGGGTCCGACAGCTCGGCCCAGCCCAGCGCCAGATCGGTGGGCGCGAGCGTCGCGAACTCACCCAGCTCGTAGTTGCGGCGGGCGAGCACCATCGCGCGACCCTCGAATGCGCCGAGTGATGCGTAGCGGAAGCCCTTGTCGTCGTTCCAGGGCGAGCGCGTTTCCCCGATTCGGATCGACGGCCCGGCCTCGACGACGACGCCCGGCGGGTGCGAGACACGTCGCTCGTGGTGCCACCAGTTCCAGCCGCCCCAGAGCGAGAGGGCGACGAGCGCGACCAGCAGCCAGTTCATCCGGCGCGTGTCATGCCATTACGCACGCCGGCGACCGCCGGCGACCGAAGGGCCGCCCCGAGGTCGCCGTGCCCCCTGGGGGGCGGCGCGCGAAGCGCGCTTCGGGGGGACGTCCCCCCGCCGCCCCGAGGTCGCCGTGCCCCCTGGGGGGCGGCGCGCGAAGCGCGCTTCGGGGGGACGTCCCCCCGCCGCCCCGAGGTCGCCGTGCCCCCTGGGGGGCGGCGCGCGAAGCGCGCTTCGGGGGGACGTCCCCCCGCCGCCCCGAGGTCGCCGTGCCCCCTGGGGGGAGGCGCGCACAGCGCGCATCGGGGGGACCCCATTCAGTCGCGGAAGTTCTGGTACTGCAGCGGAAAGTCGGTGATCGACTTCCGCACGAGCGCGATCGCGTCCTGCAGGTCGTCCTTCTTCGTGCCGCTGACGCGCACCGCATCGCCCTGGATCGACCCCTGCACCTTGATCTTGCTGTCCTTGAGGAGCCGCACGATCTTCTTCGCGAGCTCCTGCTCGACGCCGGTGCGCACCGTCACGACCTGCTTGACCTTGTTGCCCGACACTTTCTCCGGGTCCGCGGACTTGAGGCAGCGCGTGTCGACGCCCCGCTTGGCGAACTTGGCGGTCAGGATGTCGGTGACCTGCTTGAGCTTGAATTCGTCGTCGGCATGGATCGTGAGCGTCTTGTCGGCGAGCTCGATCCGGGCGTCCGAGCCCTTGAAGTCGAAGCGGGTCGACACTTCCTTGTTGGCCTGGTCGACAGCGTTGCGGACCTCGACCTGGTTCACTTCCGAGACGACGTCGAAGCTGGGCATGGCGGTTCTCCTCGTGCGACCGTCGAAGCTAGCACGGCCGCCGTGCAGGCTGCAAACCGGTGCGCGCCGCGCCCCGGAACGGTGCCGGAGCGCCCCCCGCCGGGGGACACGGGCAACCTCCGGCTCGTGTGTGCCGCGTGCGACACGGGCACTCCGGGAACGGCCCGAATCCGCCGCCACGCTTGCGGTGCGAGGTCGGGCTTGGCACGCTATGTGCGTCGTCCGACGCGAGAGGAGGCCCCCGATGGAAGCCGTGATCCCGATCGCCGACCTGCAGCCGATCTACTCGGTCGCCGAGGTCGAGCGCGCATCCGAGGACGGCGCGGCGAAGCGGAACGACGGCCTCAAGAGCTGGTACGAGCGCATGCGCGAGCTGGGCGGCTCGCGCTACATCATCAAGCCATCGACGACGGCCGCCGTCGACGACCTCGCCGAGGCGTCGCCCAACTTCGCCTATGTGATCGACGACCTGAGGAAGTCGCTCGCGCTCGCGATCTCGGGCAACGAGGCGGTCCAGTTCCTGCCGATGCTGCTGCTGGGCGAGCCGGGACTCGGCAAGACGCATTTCGCGAAGCGTCTCGCGCAGGCGCTCGGCACCGGCTACGAGTTCGTCTCGATGAACTCGCTCACGGCGGGATGGGTGCTGACCGGTGCGTCGTCGCAGTGGAACCACGCGCGGCCCGGCCGCGTGGCGCAGACGCTGGTCGAGGGCGAGTACGCGAACCCGGTGATCGTGCTCGACGAGATCGACAAGGCGGGCGGCGACCATCGCTACGACCCGATGGGCGCGCTCTACGCGCTGCTCGAGCGCGAGACCGCATCGCACTTCAAGGACGAGTTCATCGACGTCGACATGGACGCCTCGCACATCCTGTGGATCGCGACCGCGAACGACGAGAGCGCGATCCCCGACCCGATCCTCAACCGGATGAACGTCTACGCGATCGAGCGGCCCGACGCCGAGGGCTCGCACCGGATCGCGCTCGCCGTCTACCGCGAGATCCTGGACGCGCACCGGTGGCCGTTCCCGTCCGAGCCGGCCGAGGGCGTGATCGAGCGCCTCGCGGCGATACCTCCGCGCGACATGAAGAAGCTCCTGCTCGACGCGTTCGGCACGGCGAGGCTCGCGGGGCGCGACCACCTCGTGCCCGAGGACATCGACGCGAAGAAACTCTGCGGACGCCGCGCGCGCGTCGGCTTCTGACGCTCTGCCCGGGCCGGACCTCCCCTCGCGTCCGGCCGCGCGCTGTCCACGTCGCGGCAGGTGACGTCGCCGCCGGGCGCGTCGAGGGCGCCGTCGTCGTTCGCCCCGGAATGCGTTCGCGGGCGCGAGGGGTCAGGCGCTGAAGCCGATGCTCTTGTGCGTGCCGTCGCAGTAGGGCTTGTTGCCCGAGTGTCCGCAGCGGCACAGGAACGTCGTATCGCCTGTGGACGTCCGGCCGTCGCTCGCGGCGAGCGTGAGCGGTCCGTCGCACTTGAGCGGTCCGTCGTGCAGCGGCGTCACGTCGACGTGTCCCGTGCCGCCGCCGCCGGTGGCGGCCGTCGCCGGAAGCAGCCCCGGGTCGGCGAAGCCGTTCTTCGCATGACTGCCGTCGCAGTACGGCTTGTTCCGCGAGCCGCCGCAGCGGCACAGCGCCGCCTGCGTGGTCGCCTTGCCGGCGACGGCGAGGTCGCCCGCGCACAGGTAGGGTCCGTTCGGTCTGATCGTGGCGGTGGTCATCGAAGGGTTCCGTGGTTGGGGGAGCGTCGCGACCGGAACGGAAGCGCGGGTGCGGGGCGGTCGGGGCGCGTCCGCTAGAATAGCGGACTTTCCGACGGCGCCGGCCAGGCTCCCACCAATGTCGCACATCCTGCAGGACCTTCCCGTCGGCCACCGAGTCGGCATCGCGTTCTCCGGCGGCCTGGACACGAGCGCCGCGCTGCACTGGATGCGCGCGAAGGGCGCGATTCCCTACGCGTACACGGCGAACCTGGGCCAGCCCGACGAGCCCGACTACGACGACATCCCGCGCCGGGCGCTCGCCTACGGCGCGGAGAAGGCGCGTCTCGTCGACTGCCGCGCCGCGCTCGTCGCCGAGGGCATCGCCGCGCTGCAGGCGGGAGCGTTCCACATCTCGACGGCCGGCATCGCCTACTTCAACACGACGCCTCTCGGCCGCGCGGTCACCGGCACGATGCTCGTCGTCGCGATGCGCGAGGACGACGTCAACATCTGGGGCGACGGCAGCACGTACAAGGGCAACGACATCGAGCGCTTCTACCGCTACGGCCTGCTCGCCAACCCGAGCCTGCGCATCTACAAGCCGTGGCTCGACGCGAAGTTCATCGACGAGCTGGGTGGACGCAAGGAGATGTCCGAGTACCTGAACCGCGCGGGTTTCGGCTACAGGATGAGCGCCGAGAAGGCGTACTCGACCGACTCGAACCTGCTCGGCGCGACGCACGAGGCGAAGGACCTCGAGTTCCTCGACAAGGGCATCCGGATCGTTCAGCCGATCATGGGCGTGGCGTTCTGGCGCGACGACGTCGCCGTGAAGGCGGAGACCGTGAGCGTACGCTTCGAGGAGGGCCGCCCGGTCGCGCTCAACGGGCAGACGTTCGCTGACGAGGTCGCGCTGCTCCTCGAGGCCAACGCGATCGGCGGCCGCCACGGGCTGGGCATGAGCGACCAGATCGAGAACCGGATCATCGAGGCGAAGAGCCGCGGCGTCTACGAGGCGCCGGGGATGGCGCTCCTGCACATCGCCTACGAGCGCCTGGTCAGCGGCATCCACAACGAGGACACGATCGAGCAGTACCGCGACCACGGCCGACGGCTGGGCCGCCTGCTCTACCAGGGCCGATGGTTCGACCCGCAGGCGATGATGCTGCGCGAGACCGCGCAGCGCTGGATAGCGCGTGCGGTGACCGGCGAGGTGGCGCTCGAGCTGCGCCGCGGCAACGACTATTCGATCCTCGATACCTCGAGCCCGAACCTCACCTACAAGCCCGAGCGGCTCACGATGGAGAAGGGCGACGACGTCTTCTTCACGCCCCAGGACCGCATCGGCCAGCTCACGATGCGCAACCTCGACATCGCCGACACGCGCGAGAAGCTCATCACCTACGCGAAGACGGGGCTCCTCTCCCCTTCCGCGTCGTCGCCGCTTCCGAGGCTGACCGACGGCGAGAAGAAGCCGTAGCGCGTCGGCGCAAGCCGCGGGGACCTCCGCCCCCGCGACCTCAGTCGACCTTGATTCCGAGCGTCTTCACCACGGGCGTCCAGCGCTCGGCCTCGCTCCTGATGAGCGCGGCGAAGTCGGCGGGCGTGCCGCCGACGAGGTCGAAGCCGAAGCCGTTCATCTTCTGCACGATCTCGGGCAGCTTCAGGATCGCGCCGACTTCGGCGTTGATCTTCTGCACGACGGCGACCGGCGTCGCCACCGGGACGACGAGCCCGTTCCATGCGAGCGCCTCGAAGCCGGGGTAGGTCTCGGCGATCGCCGGCAGCTCGGGCAGGAGCGGGAAGCGCTTGGGCGTCGTCACCGCGATCGCGCGGAGCTTTCCGGCCTGGACCTGCGCCTGGAGCGGCTGCATCACCGCGAAGATCATCTGCGTCTCCCCCTGCACGGTCGAGAGCACCGCCGGAGGCGAGCCGTTGAACGGGACGTGCACCGCGTCGATGCCCGCCATCGACTTGAGCAGCTCGGCATTGAGGTGCGACGAGCTGCCGTTGCCCACCGACGCGTAGTTCAGCTTTCCGGGGTTGGCCTTCGCCCACGCGACCAGCTCCGGCACCGACTTCACGGGCAGCGACGCGTTGATCGCCAGCACGTTGGGCTGGCTCGACGTGATGATGACCGGCGCGAGGTCCTTCTGCACGTCGTAGGGCACCTTCTGGATCAGCGGTCCGGTGGCGAGCGGACCGTTGAACCCTAGCAGCATCACGCTGCCGTCCGGGGCCGCGCGAACGACCTCGGCCGTCGCGACGGTCCCGCCCGCGGCAGGCTTGTTCTCGACGACGACCGGCTGGCCGAACTTGTCCCTGAGCTTGTCGCCGATCGCGCGCGCGAGGACGTCGAGCGAGCTGCCCGCGGGGGCGGGCACGAGGATCCTCACCGGCTTGTCGGGCCAGGACTGTGCGGACGCGCCGGCGGCGAAGAGGATGGCGGAAAGCGCCGCGGCGGCGGCGAGGCGGAATCTCGGCATGTCGGCGAATCTCCGGGGCGGTGCGATGCGTGCCCGATCAGACCGGGCGGTGGCAGACGGCTTCGACGTTGTGCCCGTCCGGATCGAGGACGAACGCGCCGTAGTAATGGGGATGGTATTGCGCGCGCAGGCCCGGCGCGCCGTGGTCGCTGCCGCCGTTCGCGACGCCGGCGTGCCAGAACGCGTCCACCTCGAGCCGCGTGACGGCGGAGAACGCGACGTGCGTGCGCGGCGACGGCTGCGCGGGTGCGCCCGCGCCGATCCAGAACTGCGGGTGCTCGCGCCCGAAGCCGATGAAGTTGTCGTGACGGACGAGCTCGGTGATGCCGAGCGGCGCCAGCGCGGCCGCGTAGAACGCGCGCGAGCGTTCGAGGTCCGACACCGTGAGTCCGACGTGGTCGTACATCAGGGCACCACCTTTCCGCACACCAGGAACTCGAGCAGCGCCTTCTGGGCATGGAGGCGGTTCTCGGCCTCGTCCCAGACGACGCTCTGCGGCCCGTCGATCACGTCGGCGGCGACTTCCTCGCCGCGGTGCGCGGGCAGGCAGTGCATGAACACCGCGTCCGGTCTGGCGACGCGCATCATCGCCGTGTCGACCTGCCAGTCGGCGAACGCGCGCCGGCGCGCGTCGTTCTCGGCCTCGAAGCCCATGCTGGTCCACACGTCGGTGGTCACGAGGTCGGCCCCGCGGCACGCGTCCATCGGGTCGGCGAAGCTCTCGCAGCGGCTCGCGATCGCCGCGGGCAGGGCGCTTCGGTCGACCTCGTAGCCGACCGGCGAACTCACGTGGAGGCGGAAGTCGAGCACGGCGGCGGCCTGCAGCCAGCTCGTGAGCATGTTGTTGGCGTCGCCGATCCACGCCACCGTGCGGCCGCGGATCGCCCCGCGGTGCTCGATGAACGTGTAGACGTCGGCCAGGATCTGGCAGGGGTGGTGCTCGTTCGTGAGCCCGTTGATCACCGGGACGCGGGAGTGCGCCGCGAAGCGCTCGATGATGTCCTGGCCGAACGTGCGGATCATCACGACGTCGACCATCCGGCTGATCACGCGCGCGACGTCCTCGATCGGCTCGCCCCGCGAGAGCTGCGTGTCGTGCCGGTTGAGGTTGATCGCGATGCCGCCCAGCTGGTTCATGCCGGCCTCGAACGACACGCGCGTGCGCGTGCTCGCCTTCTCGAACACCATCGCCAGCGTGCGGTCGCGCAGCGGCTGGTAGATCTCGTAGCGCTTGAAGCGGTCCTTGATCCAGCGCGTGCGCTCGAACAGGTGGCCGAACTCCTCGGCCGAGAAGTCCGAGAACTGCAGGAAATGCCGGGTCGGGACTGGGGGCATCGGCGGGCGGTGCAGGTGGCGTCGGCACCCGGCGGCGCGCGGGCAAGATGCAACCGGACGAAAAGTCTAGCACGCACGTGCCGTCCGAGCCGGCGGTGGACCGCTTGACCCGCATCAACGCCCGCCGGACCCCGCGCCGATAGCATCCGGCGATGCCGCCATCCGTCTGTTCCCGGGCGAGCGATTCCGCCGGCCTGCCGTCGTTCGCCACCGACCTCCCGGCCTTTGCGCTGAAGGGCCGCCGGCTCTGGCCGGTCGTGCAGGGCGGCATGGGGGTCGGCGTCTCGGCGCACCGGCTCGCGGGAAGCGTCGCCGCGCAGGGCGCGATGGGCACGATCGCGTCGGTCGACCTGCGTCGTCACCACGCCGACCTCATGGGTGCTAGCCGAAACGGTTCGAAGACGGTCGTCGACGCTGCGAACCTCGAGGCGCTCGACCGCGAGATCCGCGCGGCGAAGGCGATCGCGCAGGGCCGCGGCGCGATCGCCGTGAACGTGATGCGCGCGGTCTCCGAGTATCCGGCCTACGTCCGTCGCGCGTGCGAAAGCGGCGCCGACGCGGTCGTCGTGGGCGCCGGCCTGCCGCTCGACCTGCCGGAGCTCGCTGCGGCGTGGCCGGACGTTGCGCTGATCCCGATCCTGTCCGATGCGCGCGGCATCGCGCTCGTCGTGCGAAAGTGGATGCGGAAGGGCCGTCTGCCCGACGCGATCGTGATCGAGCATCCGCGCCACGCCGGCGGCCACCTCGGCGCCGCGCGCATCGACGATCTCGCCGATCCGCGCTTCGACTTCGAGCGCGTGATCCCGGAGACGCTCGCGTTCTTCCGGGCCGAGGGCATCGACGAGCGCGCGATCCCGCTCGTTCCCGCCGGAGGCATCAACTCGCACGAACGCGTGCGCGAGCTGATCGCGATGGGGGCCGCGGCCGTGCAGCTCGGAACGGCGTTCGCGGTCACCCGGGAGTGCGACGCCGATGCGGCCTTCAAGGACGTGCTCGCGGGTGCCGGTCCCGGGGACATCGTCGAGTTCGTGAGCGTCGCCGGCCTGCCCGCGCGCGCGGTGCGCACGGCCTGGCTCGAGCGCTATCTCGCGTTCCTGCCGAAGCTCGCGGCCGCCGCGCACAGGAAGCCGCGCTGCGCGCTCAAGTTCGACTGCCTGATCCAGTGCGGGCTGCGCGACGGCATCGCGAAGATCGGCCAGTTCTGCATCGACACGCAGCTCGCGGCCGCGCTGAAGGGCGACGTCGCGAAAGGCCTGTTCTTCCGCGGCGCGGCCGCGCTGCCCTTCGGCCGCGAGATCCGCACGGTGCGCGAGTTGATAGACTACCTGCTTACCGGGGCGCGCCCCGTGCCGCGTCCCGCCTGAGGAGCGCGACGTTGCGGCGCACCGTTCCCGGACTACCGATGACCCCCGCCTCCGAAGATCGCCCGTTCGCGCTCCTCGCCGCGATCCCGCACCGGTTCTTCTTCCTGTCCGGCGTCACGTCGCTCGCGCTGGCCGCGCTGTGGTGGGCGTGGACGCTCGCCGCGCGCATGGGCTACGCCGGGCCGCCGGCGGCGGTCGCGCCCACGTCGCTGCACGCGTTCCTGATGGTCTACGGCTTCGCGCCGTTCTTCATGTTCGGATTCCTGTTCACCGCGGGGCCGCGCTGGCTCGGCGTCGAGCCGCCGCCGGCCGCCGCGTGGCGGCCCGCCGGCATCGCGGCGGCGGCGGCGGTGCTCTCGATGCTTCCGCTGCAGGCTGCGCCGGCGTGGGCGACGCAGGTCGCCGCGGGCGTCTACGCGCTCGCCTGGGCGGCGCTGCTCCTGCGATTCGTCGCGCTGATCCGCGCGAGCCCGGTCGTCGACAAGGTGCACGCGACGCTGGTCGCGATCGCGCTCGCCTGCGGCTGCGCGGGCGTGACCGCGTTCGCGATCGCGGGGCCGGCCGCGCATTCGATCGTCCGGCTGCTGGGCGTCTGGATGTTCCTGCTCCCGGTGTTCGTGATCGTCTGCCATCGCATGATTCCGTTCTTCACGGCGAACGTCGTGCCGTTCGTGACCGCGTTCCGGCCGTGGTGGCTTCTCGCCGCGATGGTCGCGGCGCCGGTCGCGCACGGGCTCGCCGAGGCCGCGGGGCTCTCCGCATGGAGCTTCGTCGTCGACCTGCCGTTCGCGGTGCTGATGATCGCGGTGACCGTGCGCTGGGGCATCGTGCAGAGCCTCGCGAACCGGCTGCTCGCGATGCTGCACCTGGGCTTCGTCTGGTTCGGCGCCGGTTTCGCGCTCCATGCGATCTCGTCGCTGGCCGAGCGCTTCGGCGCGAACGGACTGGGGCTCGCGCCGATGCACGCGCTCACGATCGGCTTCGCGTCGTCGCTGCTGATGGCGATGGTCACGCGCGTCACCTGCGGCCACACCGGGCGCACGCTGCAGGCCGACACGGCCACATGGCGCCTCTTCCTGCTGCTGCAGGTCGCGGCGGTCGCGCGCGTGGCGGCCGAGCTCGTTCCCACCCCGGGCGCGCTTGCGCTGGCCGGCGTGCTCTTCGCCGCGAGCTTCGTCCCCTGGGCGGTCAAGTACGCGCCGCTCTACTGGCGGCCGCGCGGAGACGGAAGGCCGGGGTAGCGGGGTCGCGTGCGCGACGAGGGGCCCCGGGCGACGTTTGCCCGGGGATCGGCGCGCAGGATTGCGATCCCCGCGGGCGGCCGACACGCCGACGTCACGCAGGTTTCGGGGAGGTCGGTGAGGCCGCGGGGTCGCGTGCGCGACGAGGGGCCCCGGGCGACGTTTGCCCGGGGATCGGCGCGC